>JALULR010000040.1 GCA_027056155.1 DHVE2 group archaeon | reverse complement strand
CACATACGAGCCCTGATTTCTAAGCTTGCGCAAGTACCCCATGGACTCAAAAACGTTTATATATCGATAAAGCGTGCTTTTTGGCACATTGATTTCTTTTAGCTCTCTACAGCCATCGAGCACATACAATATCAGCTTTCTTGCTTCCTTAGAGTTCAGCGCAGAAAAAAAGGGTAAATCACCAATATCAACCAGCTCTGGCACATAATAGTATCTCTTGCCAAGCTCTTGATATGCTACGAATCCAGCTTGAGCAAGTTTTCGCAAATGCCACCGTGCAACTTTAACATCGGTACTATTGCGTTTTGCTATGGCAGACTCGGTCTGACAAGGTAGCTTGGTCAAAGTTCGATAAATGGCTCGCCTATACGCATTAGAAAATATGTGCAACCCGCGACTTTGCTCTAACTTCGCTCTTTTTATCCGTGCTTCCAAATCTCCGAGAGTCATACAAATGCCTCTACTATAGAGTCTGCAAGCGCATTAATATCCACATCTTCCAAATCTGCATCTTTCATGCTCTTGAGCATCTTCTTTATGCGGCTAATGGCCACAGGTGAAGCATGGTTGAGCCGTAGCATTAATAGCTTTTCTAGCTCACGCACGAGCCCAGTATCCTGCTTGGCACCGCTTCGAGATGAAAATACCACCAACCCAAGCCCGGGAATGATTCGGTACTTATGATACCCTTCGCTATGCCGGCTCCCGCGCATCTTTACCACTTTGAGCATACGACTAAAATTATCACTAGCTCGGTATCTAAGATGTAGCACAGAATCAGCGAGATACATTGGTATCACAGTCTCCGGCGAGGATAAATCTGGAGGACCGTGCTCTTCCAGAGTTGCAACTAGCGTGCCCACTTTTCTAAGCTCTTTGAGCATAAATGCAAGGAGTTCTCTCTGCACATATCTGGCAGGATTGGCCCAAACCACAGGAGTAAGAGGGTCTATGGCAACCCTCGCGTTTGAGCTTTTCCACGATGCTACAAAATCGGGCAGCTCTTTTTTTATAAAGCTGCTAAACTCCTTGCCACTCGCATCAACAAACACAAGCTTCTCCTCCTGAATAAAATAAAGAATATCTTCCCAGCCCATATCAAGGGCGTCCCTTATAATCTGCTCTTTATTCTCATCGAGACTTATAAATATGCACTCACTACCCTCCAAAAGCCCGCGCCTTATAAACTGCGTTGCAAATGTGGTCTTGCCCGCGCCTGTAGAGCCGATTATCACCGCAGAAGAATTCAAATTCAAGCCCCCATCAGTTATCGCGTCCAGCCCGGGCACACCGCTTTTTACCTTTTCCACCATGTTCGTATAATCTTTAATTACATATTTAAACTTTCACGAAAATCGTATCAAAAGTGAGATATGCGAGTATGCATGATGTAGCCTTGTGATTACGCTTACCTACGAAGGCGGCACGGTGCTCGCAGATAAAGAACTCCCTTATAGCATTTATGACCCGAGGGTAAAAATGTACCGTGCAAAGGGCATGTTTTACCGCAAGATTAGAGAATCGCTAATTGATAAAGAGTATGAAGATAGGTGTCTCGAGCTTCCCGAGCTCGGAGAATTGAAACTCAAACACCCGCCATTGCGTGATTATCAAAAAGAGGCAATAGAAGCATGGCTCGTTGATAAATGGGGCACTGTGGTACTGCCCACCGGTGCAGGCAAGACACTTGTAGGCTTGAAAATAACAGAGATGCTAAACGTGCCCACGCTAATCATCACGCCAACTCTTGAGCTCGTATCACAGTGGGAGAGAAATGTAAAGGAAGGCTTCGGCTACGAGCCGGGTGTTTATACCGGCGAGGTGAAAAATATTAAAGGCATTACGATAACAACATACGCTTCTGCGTATTTAAGTGCTGACTATCTCGGCAACAAGTTTCTACTTGCAGTTTTTGACGAAGTGCATCATCTACCTTCGCCCTCGTACTCGCAAATTGGTGAATTATTGCTAGCACCGTACAGGCTCGGGCTCACTGCCACATTTGAGAGAGAAGACGGCTTGCATGAGTACGCTAGCGAGATTGCAGGAGGGGTAGTTTATCGCGCAGATTTAAAAGAGCTGAGCGGCAAGCACCTTGCACCTTTCGAAATTAAGAGAATTTATGTAGATTTGGACCATGATGAGCGAGAAGAGTATCAGAAACACTGGAAAAAATACACATCATATTTAAAAAAGGCAAACATAAAGGGCGAAAATCTCCTTGAGCAGCTAATACGGCTAAGTGGGCGCTCTAAAGAGGCGCGAGAGGCACTTCTTGCAAGAATGTATGCGCGTAGAATAGCATTTGGCTCACGGGCAAAGTACAGGGTGCTAAGCGAGCTCTTAATGAAACACAGAGGCGAAAAGATAATAATATTCACGGAGCAAAACGAGCAAGTTTATGAGATTTCAAAAAGGTTTCTCGTGCCTTTTATTACTCATGAAACGAAAAAGAGAGAGCGTGAGTACGTTCTTGACTCATTCAGAAATGGCACATATACCGTGATTGCAACCTCAAAAGTGCTCAATGAAGGTGTGGACGTGCCCGACGCATCTGTGGGCATAATCCTCGGCGGCTCTGGAAGCAAGAGAGAGTATGTGCAGAGGCTTGGGCGAATACTGAGAAAGAGCAGCAAAGACAAGCGCGCGGTGCTGTACGAAGTAATATCGCGCACTGCGGAAATTGGCACTGCGAGAAAGCGTGGGAGGGGTATATAATGCTTCCATGGAGCCTAGCAATTTATAGAGTTAGAGGAGAACAGCTCATGCCCGTATTTCGAGACCTAAGCGGCAAAAACTGGGAGCTTGCGCAGAGCGTAGTGGATATATTTAAGGCGCATGAGGGAAAAACTAAAAAAGAGCTATACGAAGCGTTAGAAGTGCTCACTATTACCCCAGCTTATAAATTTGTAAAAGGATTGATACGGATAATGGAGCGTCGCACGGTATTTGATTCGGGTGAGAGCGCACCCGAGTTCAGGCGCAAGGTATTTAAGAGATACCCCGAAGAGCCAGATATACGGGCAAGAGAGCTAAATATGAATAAGGAAGAGATGCTGAGAAAAATGCTTGCGGATATCAACCCCGTGCTCATCAAAGTAATGCCGCTAAGCGCCAGCGAGCTAATAAAAGAATACAATCTCGCGCTAGCACAAACCATGCTATTCAAAGCCACAGGTCTAGAAATAAAATTTTCCGATGAGCGCGTGTATTCATGGCTCAAACGGCTCGGACTCATATACACCATGCACAAAAGCGATGAGCTTTTTGTTGATGGACCTGCATCTATATTTTCGCATACCACAAGATACGGCACAAAATTTGCAAAGTTCTTGCCCGCCATAGTACTAAAACCGCCATGGCACGTAAAAGCGGCGCTCAAGCTCAAAGATAAAGATGTCGTTCTAGAGCTTGACCATTTGAGACATGGGTACTACTTCCCAGACAAAGCAAAGAGTGTAAAGGAGGATATAGAATTAGAGCTTAAAAGGTGCAAGCTAGAGCTTTATGAAAAGCCGATAAAAATAAGCGATGAATACTGTGTGCCAAATTACAGAGCATTCTGCAACGGTAGTGAGTTTTACATAGAGCTATTCAAGTTCTGGTCATGGCGCTATATCGAGGAGAGAGCAGAAAAAGCACGCACAGCAAATGTTCCCATCGTGTTCATGCTCCAAAAGGCAGGCAATGTGCTTAGAGAGCAGCGCATGCCAAATAATGTTCTAGTGTTTAGAGAGAAAATCAAAGATGAGCACATTATGAAGGCATTAGAGTTGATAAAAACGCTTGATTATAATTTAGAGGCAAGTACCCAGAAAAAAAGCGCCATGGTGAAAATAGAGGATAAAGAGGTGCCTGAGGAGGTGCTTAACACCCTAAAAA
>JALULR010000039.1 GCA_027056155.1 DHVE2 group archaeon | reverse complement strand
TGCTTCTTTCGGGGATTCATGCGCCTCAGGCGGGGCGAAATGAATCGCCGCATCTGGGCAGAATTTCCAGCATATGTAGCAGCGAATGCATTTATCATAATGAATCACCGTCCTGAATGTTCTCCAGCCACCTGTCTTGTTAGCGGTGCTAGGCACCTTTGCAATTGCAGTTGGGTCTTCTGGCAGTATTATCGACATTTAATCACCTCCTATATTCACAGCATCGTACGCATCTTTCGCAGCAAGTGCATTCTCCTCCTGCTTGGCGGGCGCAGACTGGCGAATTGCGTCCATTACTGTCTCAATTTTTACCAATCCACTGAGCTTCGCAAATGCACCTAAAATAGCAGTATTGACAATGGGCGCAGTCTGCGAGCCAAGATGATGCTTTATTGCAATGGTCGTCGCATCAACCGTTGCAATATTTTTAAAGTTCAATTCTTCGCGCATCTCTTTCGGAGTTTTTACAGTATTCACAAGGACATACCCATTATCTTTGATTCCCTTGAGCACATTCACCGCCGACAAGAGCGATGGATCAAGAACCACCACGTAATCCGGCTCATAAATCTGATACCTTGCTCGTATTGGTTTCTCATCCATTCTCGTGAATGCGGTCACTGGTGCTCCTCTTCTCTCCACTCCGTAATATGGGAACGCTGATACGTACTTCTCTTCCATGAAAAACGCTTTTGCGAGGATTTTTGAAGCTACAACAGAGCCCTGTCCACCTCTTCCGTGAAAACGAATCTCGTACATTCTATCACCACGGGATAATTGCATTATCGTATTTATTGGCTTTCCTCATTCGAGCTTCTTTCCACAGATGCCCCAGCACTTGCGATTTTTTCCGCATGCTTCCTCTATCTCTTCGCTCCAGAGCCGAAGCTCTTCGCGTGAGTATTTCTTCTCAATTTTGCTCCCAATAGAGCTTACCCGTACTATAAAACCATCATCTTCGCCTTTTATAATCTCGCCAAAGGAGAGCTCTGGGATAACATATACTTTTTTGCCTTCATATGCCATATTATCACCGCCACATAATTGCACTATAAATTAAAAATGTTCCCCTATCTAAAATGAGACGGTGCAATTAACTTGCAAAGTACCGTCATCTTAAAATCAAGCAATGCAATTACCCATTATGATTGCGATTATTGGACTAGGAACTGGCGGGTTGTACGCTGCAAGATGGATTGCTATGCATCACAGAAACGAGAAAATAACAATTATTGAAAAAAGAGATTACGAGACATACTCACCTTGCTCAATACCGATGGTTGTCGAGGGAAAAATAAAGCCGGAGGATATTGTGCATCCATTTCCAAAAAGCAAAAACGTTGAAATTTTACTGGCGCACGAGGCAGTGGATATAGATATTAATAGCAAGAAAATTAAAGCAAATGACCTTAAGACGGGCGAAGTTAAAGAAATAAACTATGATAAGCTCATCTACGCCCCGGGAGCAAAGCCATGGGTGCCGCCTATAAAAGGAGCGGATAAAGAAGGCGTGTTTACCGTGCGCACCGTCGAAGATGCAATAGCAATACGCGAATACGCAGAAACCGCAAATAAAGCGCTTGTTGTGGGTGCAGGCGCAATAGGTGTGGAAATGGCGTATGCGCTTCGCAAGAGAGGTTTAGAAGTCACCATTGTAGAAATGATGGAGCATGCTTTTCCTACCGCGATAGACAAGGACATGGCTAAATATGTAGATGAGCGATTAAACAAAGAAGGAATAAGCACAATATACGGTGCGAAGGTGGAAGCGCTCATCGGAACTGAAAAAGTTGAAGGCGCAATTATAAACGGCGATGAATTGAATTTTGACATTGTGATAATGAGTACTGGCGTGAGGCCAGAATCTGCACTTCTAAGAGGCAAAGTAGATGTAGATGAGAGAGGTTTTATTTTAGTTGATGAGAAGATGAGAACATCTATCGACGATGTTTACGCGATTGGGGATTGTGTGCGCACCCCTTACGGTGTTATACAGTTGGCAACAACGGCTCTAAATCAGGCTATTGTAGCAGCGATAAACGCCACAGGCGGCTCCGCCGTTTTGAAAAAGCCCAACGGTGCATTTGTATCCGCATTTGGAGATTACGAAGTTGCAAGCGTGGGCACGCATGGAAAAATTGCAGGTCGTGGCTGGAGCCGTTTGAACCCGTACAGCGTGGAAAAAATAGTGATGAAAGTGTTTATCGAGGAAGACGGCACGATAGTAGGTGCGCAGGCGGTAGGCAAAGGTGCATCATCTAGAATAGACATAGTATCAGCGCTAATGCGCAATAAAGGAAAGATATGGGACCTTGCATACATGGAGAAATCCTATTGCCCAGAGGTTTGCGAGCTTTACGATGTAATCAAGATTGCGGCAGAGAATGCCATGCGGAGATTGAAAATAGAAAAATACGAAGTTTGAGGAAAAATTTTTATTCTTTAAAATATTACACTGATTAGAGGTGGTTTAAAATGCCGATTCTAAACAAAAAAAAGATCAAGCACACCGAAAGTTACAGAACAAGAGAGCCTCGCAAGTATATAGATTTGAATGAATATGATACTGGGTTAGACGCAGGTGCGGCGGGGCCCATGATTCGCGTTGCTGAAGTTTATAGATATGAGGATATTAGAAAGCTCTCTGATATAATATACAATGGAGATATCCTAATGATTGATTATTCTTCAATTGCCAATGATGACCTCACGCTAAGGAGAATAATAAGCGAGCTCAAAAGCATAGCCAAAGACGTAAATGGCGATGTAGCAGGCATCGGCAAAAATTTCTTGGTAGTAGCACCTACCGGAATGAGAATCTCAAGAAAGAAGATTAAAGGGCTCTCGTAAATTATACCATCTTCATCATTTTGTATTTTCCATAGCCAATGAGCACTCGGTAGTATCCTCTTAGGTGCTCTAAGTTTTCCACATCTGCTCGCAGATATTTAATTCTGGATACCTTCAAAGGTGTTGCCACTATTATTATATTATCTCTCGGTATCATCAGAAGCACCCTTTCGCTTAGTTGCTGGTTTCCACGTCCAAACACAAAGCCCTGTGAGCCAATAGGTGTGACTACAAGCACTACATTCTCGCTCTTTTTTATCAAGTTAAAAATCTCCTTCTCAGTTAGGTCTTTGCCAATAATATCACCATTCAAATACGCATCGACACCAAGCAATGTTTTTTTCACACCTAAGCGCTCTGCAATTTTCGATACTGTCGTGCCTGCACCCAATATGTAAAGCGTATCTTTTTTTATGTGCTCTGCAAAAAATTCTGCTATGGCTTCCTTGTCTTCTTCATCTTCATAGCCGTACTCTGCCTTGCTATTCTGCACTAAATTCTCCAAATACGGCGTTTTTACAAACCCATAGAGCTTTATCTTTAAATTGTTGTTTCTGTACGCTTGCTCGTCAATATCCAGTATTTCTCCGTCCCTCAAGCTAGCAGTACCAGATAAATAACCATTGAGCAACTCTGCGCATGCTACTGGTGTAACACAAAATACGGAAGAGTACATTTTCACTCCGCTAGGCACACCTAGCACGGGTACCTTGCCATCAACCACGCTAGCTACATCTCTAGCTGTGCCATCGCCACCGACGAAAATTATTAACTCTGCACCTTTTTCTAACATAGCCAAACACGCTTTTTTTGTATCTTCTGCGCTTGTGGGCTTGCTGGCACTATACACTACATTAAATCCAAATCCAAGCTCGGCGAGGGTATCTGCGCCCATCTTTCCACTTGGAGTTAAAAAGATTAAATCACTGTGTTTTAGATTTTCTAAAAACTTTTTTGCACGATGTGGCGTTATTGGCGTAGCGCCCCTTTTTAATGCTTCATCATACACTCCATCAGTGCCTTTCAATCCTACTTTACCGCCCATTCCTGCTATGGGAT
>JALULR010000038.1 GCA_027056155.1 DHVE2 group archaeon | reverse complement strand
CATATTCAACCCATGCTCATTTGCAAAATCCACTAATTTACTGTATTTCATTCTTTCAAACGGCTTTTCGATTATTTCGAGCTCTTTTATATCTCTATTCAAAATTTCTAATTCTCTTTTTCTTTTATTTAAGACGTTTTGCACAATTTGCACGAGCATCTCTTCTTCGTCGTTCATCATATCTTCGTTATGGTACCATGCTGCTTCTGCTTCTGCATGCCAGTACTCTGTAAGGTGCCTTCTAGTCCTGCTCTTTTCAGCTCTGAAGCTCGGTGCTATTGTATAAACTTTTTCTAGGGAAAATATGAGAGTTTCAAGATAAAACTGTGAGCTCTGTGTCAAGTACGCTTTTTTGTTAAAATACGGTACTTCAAATAATGTAGAGCCTCCTTCCACCGCACCCGTTACAAACATAGGACCTTGTGATTCGTAGTATCCGTTTTCGCGGAAAAAGTTGTGAATAGCTTCGAATACGCTATCTCTTATCTTGAGTATGGCATTCATCTCTCTGCTTCTTACCCATAAATGCCTGTTGTCTAATAGAAACTCATCACTTTTGTCTTTGGAAATTGGAAAATTATAAGATGGGCCTATTATGCTTATGTCATCAACATGTAACTCGTAACCAGTTGGAGCTCTAGGCTCTTTATTAATAGTACCTTTTACTATCATAGATGACTCTACGCCCACTTTGTCAAGCTCTTTAAATTTCTCCGGGCCTATTACCTTCTTTTCTACAACGCATTGTACTATGTCACTAGAGTCTCTAAGCACTACGAATATTAGTTTACCCGTCCTTCTTTTTCTGTAAATCCAGCCTCTTAGCTCCACTTCTTTGCCAATAAGCTGGTCTTTTAGTACATTTCTTATTCTATATGCGCTCATGGCAATTGCATGGACATTGTGTATTTATATCTTATCTGCCATAGTCCCGTAAGTCAAGCAAGGTTTATATCTTGTTAGGTATTACCTAACCGCATGAAACTCGCAGCTATGTTAGTATTTACCTTGCTTATCGTTCCTGCATTTGCGATGTCGGTGCATGGAGAAAGCGCTCATAAGCTTAATGTAGTTTCTACGCTGCAGATGTTTTCATATTTTGTAAAGAGAATTGGCGGCCCTTATGTAAGCTCTAATTATATTGTGCCGCAGGGCACCGATATACATGATTATTCTCTCACACCTACAGATATAGACAAGCTCTCGGCTGCGTCGCTTGTGGTTCTTGCTAGCAGTGAATATTTTTCAGTAGATAGAGAAATTAAGAAAAATGCAGGCACCAAGGAAGTCTTAGATTTAAATGACTACAATGCTACTTTGCTGCCTCTCGGTACCATGGCTCATAATATTCATGGGTACTGGCTGTATCCCGAAAATGTGGCAGGGATTGCTGAGGCTATATATCACAAGCTTTCGGCGCTAATGCCGGCGCAGGAGCAGTATTTCAAATCCCGCTATCTTGGATTTTTAGAGCAGATTAATGATACTATGGTAACTGTAAGCTCTCTTGTAAAGCAGTCCGGCGAGTATGGCAAAGGTGCGCTATTAGCCGTGCCGGGTGTGTATTACGTAGTAAATGCGCTTAATATGAGTGTAAAAGGTGTTCTTGTACAGGGCCCCAATCAGTTTGCGTCGCAGTCTGAGCTAGATACTATGCGCAAGGAAATTGAAGAGGGAAAGATAAGCGTGATAGTGAACGCAAAAAATATGGATAATAGCAGAGCAGGCAGTATAGCTATCGAGCTATCTAAAGAAACGGGTGTTAAAGTTGCGTACATTGATATATTTTCCTCTGATAACTATTCTTCGCTCATGCTAAAAAGCGCATCAGTGCTTTCTTCGGTAGATGCAATTGATGTATACGCCACGCAGAGCTGTGATTATTATCCGTACTGGTACGTTATCTCTGCTCTGACTATAATTATGGTGTTTGTTTCGTATCTCGCTAGGGTTTATAGAAAAGAGCTATTGAAGTAATTTAATTTTACTCTTTTTTTGAGGTTTGGTATGTAACCGTATGTAGCAGCTGCAACTACAAAATTTTAAAATGTAATTCACCAATTGCGATTTTTATGTATGTGATAAAACCATCTGACTTGAAGAAAGGATTACCAAAAGAGACAAAGTCCTTATGCCCAGTTTGCGGCAAGGTGATACCAGCGACTATTTATGAGGAGGACGGTAAAATATGGTACAAGAAAACATGTCCCGAGCATGGTGAGTTTAAAGATATTTACTACGGTGATGCGGAAGTTTGGCACTGGATGGAGAAGTGGGGAATGATTTTAGATGGTATTGGACCAGAGTATCCAAAGATATTCAACGGATTTTCAGACCATCATTATTCTCTAACTGCACTTGCTAACTTGGACCTTACCAATAGATGCAATCTCCGCTGTCCAATATGCTTTGCCAATGCTAACGCGGCTGGCTATGTGTACGAGCCTGATTTTGACACTGTTGTTAAGATGATGGAGCTACTTCGCGCGGAGAAGCCGGTTCCTACGCCTGCCATACAGTTTGCCGGTGGCGAGCCTACAGTTTATCCGAAGTTCTTTGAAGTTATTGAAAAAGCTAGAGAGCTAGGCTTTCCGCAAATACAGGTGGCAACCAATGGCATTTTAATAGCAAATGACCCAACCTTTGCTCAGAGAATGGCAGATGCTGGAATGCATACAGTTTATTTGCAATTTGACGGGTTTAAGGAAAGTACGTATCTAACAGCAAGAGGTGTGAATTTATATCCCACAAAGATGAAAGCAATAGAAAATCTTCGCAATGTGAAGCCCAAGCCACTCGCAACTGTCCTTGTGCCGGTGATAGTCAAAGGTGTAAATGATGACGAGGTAGGTAAAATTGTAGAGTATGGGTTGCAGAATTTAGATGTAATACGAGCGGTGAACTTCCAGCCTGTAGCTCTTACGGGCAGAATTCCGCAGGGTGAACTGCTTAAAATGCGTTATACTACGGGAGACTTAATTCGAGATTTACACGAGCAAACTGATTTTATCGAGAAAACGGATTTCTTCCCTATACCCGTGGCAGCGCTGTTTGCTGAGCTAGCCGCGCAGATATTCCACAAGGCCGAGCCTGCGTTTACTACACACCCAGCATGCGGTGCGGCTACTTACATATTCCACGACTATCACACAAATAAAAATATACCTATTACAAGGTTCATAGATGTTGCAGGATTAATAGAAGAGCTCAAAGACCCGATATTTAATGAGGAGTTTGAGAAGAAAGGCAAGTTGAGGAATGTTCTTACGCTCTACAAGATGCTCAAAAAGCACTATGACCAGAATTACGCACCCACGGGCTTTAAGCTCAAGCAGATTTTGTCAGTGTTTGAGCAAGGTACAAAAGACTCCCTAGGCAAGCTACATTGGGATTCGATGTTCATAGGTGCAATGCATTTCCAAGATGCGTGGAATTACGATATTAATAGGGTTGTGCGTTGTGTCATACACTATGTCACGCCAGACATGAAACTCATACCATTCTGCTCTTACAACTCTGGTCCGACATTTAGAACGGCTACAGAGAAGAAGTATTCAATATCTTTGGAAGAGTATAGAAAGAAGCATGGAAACGTAGTGGGTGTAGAGGGATAAACATGATGAAGGTAGACCCTGCTCTGTGTAACTACTGCGGTGCATGCGTGGGCTCTTGCCCCGTGAACTGCATGTTTCTAAACGAGACTAGAGTGGAGATAGACGAGGATAAGTGTGTCAAATGCGGATTTTGCATACGCACTTGCCCTGTAGGTGCAATCTCTGCGGATTGGTGGTCTAAATGAAACGCTACGAGTATGATGTTCTGGTAATTGGTGCGGGGCCCGGCGGAAGCATGGCAGCTCGTTTCGCGGCTCGAAATGGTGCACGGGTTTTGCTAGTTGAGAAGAGGCCAGAGATAGG
>JALULR010000037.1 GCA_027056155.1 DHVE2 group archaeon | reverse complement strand
GCAGAGAGAGACATAGAAAGAATAAAGGGCGACATAAAAGTCAAAAAAGAAATTAAAATATCGCTCACTGCCAAAGCCAACGATTCATCTACCAAATACAATGAATACCGCAGAGAATACGAGGCGTACGGCATAAAAATAGATAGAGTAGAATCCATATCAAAGCTGCAGAACATGCTCAATGAATACACTGCACAAATTGCCTCGCTCGGTGATGTGAATCTCAAAAGCATAGATGAGTATGACCGCGAAAATGATAGATATAGCTCTTTGAAAGAGGATTACGATTCACTGGTTAAAGAGAAAAAGGATATTGAAACGCTAATGGCTGAACTTAACGATAAAAAGAAATACGCTCTGCTAAAAGTATACAATGCAATTAACGACAATTTCAAGAGGATATACAAAGAGATGAGCAACGGTGGAGATGCATACTTGATTCTGGAAGATGAAGAGAATCCGTTCAATGGCGGTTTAATAATAAAAGTCAAGCCTCCGGGCAAGGGAATCAAGCCTCTTCATGCTCTGAGCGGAGGAGAAAAGAGCCTAACTGCCCTAGCGTTCATATTTGCAATACAGCAGTACGAGCCATCACCTATTTACCTATTAGATGAGGTAGATATGTTCTTGGACGGCGTGAATTCCGAGATATTTGGGAGGATAGTACGCAGAAACGCTAGCTCTGCGCAGTTCATTGTTGTCTCACTGAGAAAAGCAACAATAAAGTTCGCAGACCATATAATTGGCGTAACCAATAGGGGCGATGGCATATCTAGAATATATGCACAGCCAGTGCCGGAGGAGGTGAGCGAGCATGAGCAGTGAAGTAATGGAGCATCTGCTGTACCACAAGGCTCTGCTAGACAACGACATAGATATCGATTACTATATATCCCTTGCACAAAATCTGGAAGAGGGTGTGCATCTATCTGCAAAAGACCCTGTTGATAGAGCCATAGCCATAGCATTTGAGTTAGTAATCGCTGAAAAGCTCAATCCGTGGAAGATAGACCTTAGGAAATTTACGCAGTTGTACATGGAGCGTATAAAAAGCGACAGGGAGATTGATTTTATCATCGCGGGTAAAATTGTGTACATGGCTTGGAACATCTTAATGAGAAAAAGCGAGCAGGTTTTAGAGAACGCATCTAGAAAAGAAGAGTACCCAGAATTTTTCGGAATGGACATGGACCTTGAAGGATTCGAAGAAATGTACGACGCTCCTGAATCAGAGTTTGTTGCAACCGCGAGCATAGAGCTAAAAGAGCCAGTTCGCAGGGAAGAATCTAGACCTGTGAGCTTATTTGACCTCATTGACGCAATGAACCAAGTGAAAAGGGAGATAGCAAAGAAGAAAACACGTAAGAAAGTGCGCGAGAAGTTTAAGTTCAACCTAGAAGAGAAAGTGCATAAGGAGGATTTGGAAGAGGAGATAAAAGAAGTCTGGGACCGGCTCTCTGAGGTAAGCGGAGATGAAATTGCATTATCTCTGCTCTACGATGGCACAAATGAAGACTTTGTAACGGTGTTTATAGCCCTGCTATTCTTGGAAAAATTCGGAAAAGTGGAGCTTGAGCAATACGAGCTCTACGAAGAAATATACATAAAGATAAAAGTGCCAGAAGAACTAAGGCATGTAGAGTTCACGCCGACTCCTGAGATTTCGATTGTGCAGCTTTGATGGCACGTGTATAGCACTCATAAAGCTCTTCGTAAACCCTTTCTAGCTTTTTTGCCGCTCTCTTTATTGCAGCTTGCGGCTTACCCTCCTTAACTTTTATTTTTATGGTCGGATTGCTCAAATACGGGTGCTCAAAATGATAGATTGCATATTCAACCTTATCATCTTTGTTCATCTCCTCCACCAAGGGAATGAGAAGCGTGCGGTCTGCGTTGATAACTTCCATTTCAATTTCATCTTTTTCTTTTGAAATGAGCTTGAACTCCATCTCATTCATAGGTGCGTTATTAACCACTATTATTTAAAGTTTAGCTGGCAAAAATAAAATATGTGTGCTATCATTACCACAGTGATGAGCAGAGGGAGCCGGGCAAAGGGCAACGCCGCGTACTACACTATAATAGCATCAATAATAATAGTGGGAGCGGTGCTAGGGTACATGATTTACACACAACCGAATCAAGAAAAAAATCAAGAGAAAAGCAAACCTGAGATTGGAAGCTGGAGCGTGTATATAAACGACAAAAAAAGCTCTGTGATTCACACTAAAACGCAGGAAGACGGCACGGCAACATGGAACGGTAATATAACCGTAAACGTTCTAGATCAGTTTGAAAAGCCGCTTAAAGATGTAAAAGTCATTTTGGACGGGTGCGGCATAACTTCTGCAAATGTCACAGATACAAACGGCACTGCGAGATTCTCCGTGAGCAATGTAACATTGGAAAGCGGAATAAGTGTGGGCTACATACAGCTTTGGCTCAGGTACGATAAACTCTCAGCACCTCAGATTAAGCAAGACTCCATAACCGTAGTACGTAGCTAAAACCGCCACAAAATTTTTTACAAGTGAAGCATTACTAGAGCTATGAAGCCCATAAAGGCGCATGTGCTATTTTACGGCAGGGTTCAAGGTGTGTTCTTCAGAGCATATACCGAAGAAAACGCTAACAAGCTAGGGATAAAAGGCTGGGTGCGTAACTTACCTGATGGAAGCGTAGAGGCTGTATTTGAAGGCCCCGAAGAAGCAGTGAACAGGTTGATATACTTATGTAGATACGAACACCCTCATGCAAGGGTTGAAAATGTAAAAATAGAGTACGGTGAGCCAGAAGGATTTAGAGAATTCAAAATAAGGTACTGATGTGATACGAAATGATAACTATAACCACAGACTTCGGTTACGAGGACCATTACGCAGGTGTTATGAAAGGAGTTATAAAAAAGATAAATCCTAAAGCGGAAATAGTGGATATCACACATGGAATAAAGAGGCATGATATCCGCCATGGCTCTTACGTTTTAAGGTCAATCATCGATTATTTTCCAGCGGGTACCGTACATCTGCTAGTGATAGACCCCGGCGTGGGCACAGCGAGGCGTGGCATAGTAGCTGAGCTAGATGCTGGATACTTTGTAGGCCCGGATAACGGGTTATTGAGTTTAGTAAAAAATAGAGTGCGAAAAGTATACAAAATCACCAAGCGCGCGGAGAAAGCAACTTTTCACGGACGGGACATTTTTGCGCCCATTGCAGCAAAAATAGACCAAGGGATCTTTGACGAGTTAGAGCAAGTAGAAAATTTTGAGACCTATACCATTCAAGGGCCCCGCAGAACCAACAATGAAATAATCGGAGAGATAATCCACGTGGACCACTTTGGAAATGTGATAACAAACATACCTAAAAATTTAGTAGGCAGAGTAAGTAAAATAGAATTTGAAGATAATATAATAAAATTTGTAGCATCATACGGGCATGCAAAAGAGAAAGAACTCATCTCATTGATAAACAGCGAGGATTTGCTCGAGTTAGCGGTAAACAAAGGCTCAGCAAAAGATGTGCTTGCTATAAAAACAGGAGATAGAATAAAAATAAAAATTATAGATTAGTACCTTTCTCAAGCATCTCAGCCGTTTTCTGATAAGTAGTAGCCTGCTCCTCGTACATCTTACTTTTTTGGAAATGCTCGGCTGCCTTTGCTTTATGGCTAGCCATCTTCTTTACTATCTCAGCTTCCTTACGCTTATAAGAGGAAATTTTGGATTCTATCTGCGACATCTTCGCTTGAAGAGCCGCAATTTTAGCTCGGAGCTTTTCCTGCTTTTTAAGGGCGCCCTCTGCCTTCATCTTATCGTTAATTGCCGATGCCTTATCTTTGAGCTCTTGAAGCTTTTTCTTTTCCTTTGCTTCCTTTTCCCTGTACTTAGCTTTATCCGCCTGATACTTGGCAACTTTTTGCATTTCTTCCTTATATTTTTG
>JALULR010000036.1 GCA_027056155.1 DHVE2 group archaeon | reverse complement strand
AATCACCATACACTGCAAATCATATATATAAAATGGTAAGTTTAAGTAAGATGTTTGCTATTGCCATTGGAAAAGACAATGATACATTTAAAGATATAAAATATAATAAAAATGATGGAAGTTCAATAAACAGCAACTATAACATCGTTGAGAACAACGAAATATATGGAAACACTAACAGCGGAGTACTTTTACAATCTGCTGAAAATAATCGCATATATAAAAACAAAATATATAGTAATACATACAGAGGAATAAATATTCCTAACTCTGCAAACCGCAATAATATAACATACAATGATATATATAACAACGGTGACTATGGAATTTATACTAGTCTATCCGCACATAACAACATTACTAATAACACAATTTATAATAATGTAAGAGATGGAATATACATGGCAGCACAAAGTGATAACAACACTATTTCTGAAAACATTGTGAAAAACAACGGAATGTCTGGATTGTCAATACATTCAAAATATAATGTTTTTAAAAACAATATAATTGAAAGCAACACACAAAATGGAATGTACCTTGCATTGTCTTCAAATAACACCATCACGAATAACAAAGTATATAACAACGGATACAAAGGGATAAATCTTTACTACGATGACTCTAAAAATTTCATCGAGAACAACTACGTATCGCATAACGGTCAAGAGGGAATATACATCGGTACATATGGCGAAAACTATATTCAATCCAATATTGTAGCCAATAATTCGTGGAATGGTATTGCAATATACAGCGACATAAATTATGTATCTAGCAACGAGATATACGGCAACTTGAGAGATGGTATACTCGTATCTTCATCAAATTATAACTCAATAGATGACAACAAAATACATGATAATGAGTACAATGGAGTAAATATGAGCAAAGAAGATAATAATAACTCAATTAGAGAGAACATCATCTACAACAACAATATAGATGGCATATACACAAATACGTCAGAAAATAACACAATAAAGAGCAATGAAGTATTTCAAAACGGGCGAGATGGAATTTATATGTATCTTGGAAGCAATAATAACTCAATTTTATCAAACACTGTTAGAGACAACGGTATGTCCGGGTTATCCATACATAGCAACTATAACATAATCAAAGAGAACAATATTTACAATAACACACAGAATGGAATTTATTTTGCCTACTCTCATCACATAGTAATAGATAAAAACATGATACACGACAATGGGAAGTACGGAATCAATCTAAACTATGATGACACATACAATTTGGTAACCAATAATTCCGTATATAGTAATACAGGATACGGTGTGTATATAGGAAACAGTGACCACAATCGTATTTATTCCAACTTCTTTTTAATGAACCACGGCTCGGGCTCAAAATACAACCCAAATCATGTGCAGGCATACGATGCTGGAAGCAGCAATTACTGGAACACTACCGATTCAGGGAATTATTGGGAAGACTGGGCAAATAACAACGATACCAATGATAAAGACCATAACGGTATTGTTGACTGGTCATATACCATAGATGGTAGTGCACACTCATTGGATAACGCTCCTCTCAAGAATTCCACGCCACTACCACCTCGCAATCTGAGAGCAGAGGTAGGAATAGACTATATAAACTTAACATGGAAACTGCCATTAGCAAATGGATCCTCGCCAATAGTAGGATACAGAATATACCGCAATGGTACGCTTATCGCAATAGTCTCTGCATCGCAGCTCTATTATAATGATACATCTGTAATTGAGGGTATAAACTACACATACTACGTGACTGCCATAAATTCCGTGGGTGAGAGCGCCCCGAGCAACGAGATAGTCATAGCCTCGCAACCTGCAACAGTACCTGAGCTCCAGAGTATATGGGTTTTCATTATAGTTATAATCTCTGCAATGGGTGCCATTTTTAGAAGAAAATAAAATTTCTCCTTACTTTTTAATGTTACTTGGAGCCACAAATTGTTATACAAGAGAAACTATGAGAAATATAATATCTGCGTTCTTCATATATCCATGTGGTGAGAATAATGGATGCAGTTATAATTGCAGCAGGCTCAGGCACACGGTTTGGATATATAACCAGAGATAACCCTAAACCGCTAATTCAACTAAGAGAAAAAGCATTGATACAGTGGGTAATGGATTCATTAATCAGTGGAGGAGTTACAAAGATACATATAGTTGTTGGATACCAAGGAAATAAAATAATTAAAAAAATCGGTAATGAGTACAATGGCGTTAGTGTTAATTTTATAGAAAACAAAATTTGGGAAAGAGGTAATCTTACATCTGTATACGCCGCAAAAGATGCAGTAAATGAAGATTTCATACTTTCAATGTCAGACCATCTATTTGACCCGAGCATAGTTAGAGATATTGTTACCGCGAATTCCGAAAAAACTGTGCTTCTTGCTGTGGATAGAAAATACCAGCAGGTGGACGATGACATGAAGGTAATGGTAAAAAATAGAATGATAGAAGACATTGGCAAAAACATCGTTGGAAACTTCGTTGATATTGGGCTCTTCAAAATGAAACATAAAATATTTCAATACGCAAAGAATATTATTGAATCGGGTAAATACCAGCTTTATCAAGCGGTAAAAGAAGCAGCTATCCACAATGATGCAATGATTATGGATATAAACAGGAGATTCTGGATTGATGTGGATACTCCCGAGGAATTAAACAGTTATTATGTTCAAAAATATCCCACATTCATTAAAGATAGAAAATGGGATTAAAGGAGGTCATAGTACTCCACACCCAGATGTGTGATGAGCTCTTCGCCCATCAGATATCGGAGAAAATTCTTCAGCTTTGCATGCTGTATGAACAGGTCGTTCTCTGGATACAGCCCGGGCGCAACCATGGGACTCTTGAAATAGAAAGATAGCCATTCTTGTATACCCTTCAGGTGTGCCCTCTGTGCAAGGTCCATGAATAGCACAAGGTCAAGCACCACAGGAGCGGCGAGTATGCTGTCTCTGCACAGGAAATTGATTTTAATTTGCATTGGATACCCAAGCCAGCCAAATATATCTATGTTGTCCCAGCTCTCCTTGTTGTCCCCGCGCGGCGGGTAGTAATTTATACGCACTTTGTGGTATATATCTTTGTAAAGCTCAGGATATATCTCGGGCTGCAGTATTGTACTAAGTACAGAGAGCTTGCTCGTCTCTTTGCTCTTAAAAGATTCTGGGTCGTCTAGCACCTCACCGTCTCGATTCCCAAGGATATTGGTGGAGAACCAGCCGTTTATGCCTAGCATTCTCGCTTTGAACCCCGGCGCGATTATAGTCTTCATCAGAGTTTGCCCCGTCTTGAAATCTTTGCCTGCAATGGGCACATGATTTTTGTCTGCGAGCTCGTAGATCGCTGGAAAATCTACTGTGAGGGCAGGAGCTCCGTTTATGAAAGGTATCCCTAATTTGAGAGCAGCATACGCGTAAATCATACTGGGCGAGATATCTTTGTTATTTTCTTCAAGTCCGCGCTCAAAAGCATCAAGACTTAAATGCACCTCGCTGGGAGGTATATATATCTCCGTGCTTGCCGCCCATATAACAACCAACCTATCTAGATTGTTTTCCTTCTTGAACTGCTTTATATCCTCCATAAGCTCCTTAGCCATCTCCATCTTGTTGCCCCACTCTTTCACATGAGTACCATTGAGTTTCTTAACGTAGTATTGATTGAACACAGCTTTCATGGGCCTGATATTCTCCATGAAATCCCGCACAAAATTCAAATCTTCTAATTTCAGAACACCTGCCTTCTTGGCGCCTTCGTAAGCGCTCATATCAAATATATCCCAGCCCCCAAAAACTAGGTCATTGAGCTCCGCCAAAGGCACAAAATCTTTGATTAATGGATGCCTATTTTCGGTTCTCTTACCTAATCTAATTGTCTGCATTTGGGTTACAGAACCATAGGGCTTTCTTAGTCCTCGGCG
>JALULR010000035.1 GCA_027056155.1 DHVE2 group archaeon | reverse complement strand
TTCCCGAATCTCACCGGGCTCCACATCGAGGTGAAAATCACTATACTTTTTCTCAATGGCACCCCATGAAATAAGAACGGGCAACTCGCTCTTTCTCTTGGGCGGGTGCACTACAAACTCTATTTTCCAGTCCCGGAAGCGTATGTTCTCGTCTCGCAAGTACCCTTCAAGATACGAGTTAATAGCATTGCGCGTGTTGCGAATGTTTGCCACTATGCCGTACGCGCCTTCGCTACCGTACATTATGTGAATTACATCTGCTATGAAATCCATAATTGCTAAATCGTGCTCGACCACAAACACAATTTTTTTAGATGCGAGTTCCTTAATAACCCGAGCAACATTGAGACGCTGGTATATATCCAGATAGCTTGATGGCTCATCAAAGAAATAAACATCGCCGTCCTTGAGCAACGCGGCTGCTATGGCCACGCTCTGCAGCTCGCCACCGCTTATTTTATCCACCTCACGCTCCAGAGTGCTTTCTATGCCCAACAACGCTGCAACTTCGTCAATATTTCCCTGCTTATCGGCGGATTTCAAAAGCTCGCGCACCTTACCCTTGAATACCATGGGTATCTTATCCACGTACTGCGGTTTAACTACGGTGCGAAATTCGCCGTCTCTCAGTTTTGCAAAATAGTCCGCCATCTCCGTGCCTGCAAAAAACTCTATGACCGAATCCCAGTTTGGCGAAGCGTTGTTGTAATTACCGAGATTTGGTACTATAGAGCCAGATAAAATCTTCAATGCAGTGGACTTGCCTATGCCGTTGGGCCCCAATATGCCCACTACCCTGTCTTTTTGCACCCTCGGCAAGCGGTAAAGCCGGAACCCGTTCTCACCGTATTGGTGCACAAGCTCTTCGTTCAATTCTTCGGGCAAGCCTATTATCTTCACCGCTTCAAATGGACATTTATGCACGCATATACCACAACCCTCGCAGAGTTCTTCAATGATTTTGGGATAGCCTTTCTCCGTAATCACCACAGTATCCGTGCCCATGCGCACCGGCGGGCAGTACGTGCGGCATTCATAGTTGCACTTTTTAAACTGACAGCGGTCATGGATAACAACTGCAATGTGCATTAAAACACCTCAATTGCGGGCCCAAAGCTCATCGGGCAGTTCACCATATATGTCTCCCACATCTTCTTCCTCTACCACAACCTCCTTAGGCCCATCTGTGGCAATTTCCACAATTTTATCTTTATTTAAAAGCCAGTAATGTATTCGCCACTCGCGACCGTCCCAGAGGGTTGTCTCTTCTCGCTCCGTTTCAAGTATATCTAGGTCCTCCAGCATGTAGAAAGTATCGCGGTCCTCTGGCTCGAGCATATTATCAATGATTCTATCGCCAAACCCGAAGAAATTGAGCACGTGAATGGCGGTCATCTTCGCCTCCTCTAAACTGAGCTTTCTGCGCGGCCTGCTTAGCCCATTTTGTATAGCTTTAGCGAGCGTGTCTATCGTGATTATCCTATCCTCGTACATGTCTTCCACAAGCATTCACTCCTGCCTAATTGTGATATTACGGACACTGCATATATAAACATTTCGGCGCACGGCTGGGTAAAGCCTCCCAGATAAAAATATTTTCGTGATTAGTGATAGCACGGCAAAGATATATATGGTACTTAGCATGGTCATGTATGCTATGTGTAGAGTGCGGAAAGCGTGAAGCAAAATACGATGGCCTATGCGAAGAATGCTTTCTCCGCAAGGTTAAATTTACCTCTTTACCTCAGCATCTTGATATCGTAATGTGCCCACATTGCCGCTCTATAAAATTCGGTGGGCGCTGGGAAAAAGTACCCATAGACGAGGCCATAAAGCGCATAGTTGAAAAAAATATTAAATTTGAGTATGAGCACGATTCTTACACTATTACATGCAACTACGATTCTACGGAGGGTGAATTTGAAGTTGAAGTAAACGTGAGCATAAAATACAGAGATTTAGAAGTTAGCGAGCATCATCTTGTAAAATTTGAATTAAAATACGAATCTTGCCCAAGATGCAATAGATTCTACGGTAACTACTTTGAAGCAATATTACAGCTAAGAGGACTTCGCCCAGAGGAGCAGTGGGAAGTTTTAGAATATACCCATAAGAGAATCGCATACCACTCTAGAAAAAACGAAGAGCTGTTCTTGACTAAAGAAGTAGAGAAAAAAGAAGGCTGGGATTTGTATCTAAGTGACAAAAAAGAAGCGAAAAAGATTGCCCGAGAGCTGTGTCATAAATACGGAGCATCTTTAAAAGAGTCTCCACAAATTGCAGGAAGGAAAGATGGGAAAGACATATATCGCGTCACTTACGCTGTAAGACTTCCAGAATATAGGATAGGGGATATAATAGAAGTAGAAGGCAGGTACTATGTTGTCTCTGATATACACGACAAGTTTGTAAGCGCTCTTGAGCTTTCTGATGGAAAGCGGAAAAACATAGATTCTAGAAAACACAATATCACGAGAATTGCAAAAAATGAAGAATTAAGGAAAGCCACTGTGGTGTATTACAGAGATGGAACTGTACAGTTGTTAAGCGAAAATAATGAGATAATAGAAACTACTACCCAAATAGAGGTACCCAATGGAGCTACTGTTAAAACATTGTGGGTAGAGGGTGATGTGTACATTATTCCCGAATAATTGGCCATTTACTTGAAAATGGCGATAAGTTTTTTATAAGAAATGCAATACCGCTCTCGTTCTGGTGAGCACCATGCGAGGGCTAAAAATAAGCAAAATACAATGGGAAAATCTGCGTGTTCCACTGCTACTTACAGCCATAGTGCTATTTGCGTTCTTTTTGAGGACGTACTGGGCAGTGGGACCATCTATACAGTATGGATACGCAGTATCTGGAGGCTCTGACTCGTACTATCATGAGAGAATTATAAATTATATACTGACATCAAAACATCAACTCTTAAATGACCCTATGCTCAATTACCCTATAGGCATGAACAACCCCAGACCTCCTCTATTCCACTGGGGCATAGTTATGTTTAGCTACATCTTCTACCCGTTCATGTCTCCGTGGGATTCGGCTGTGCTTATGCTAATATTGTTCCCTGCGATATGGGGCTCGTTGACAGTTATTCCTGTTTATCTCTTAGGGAGAGAGGCATATAACAAGAGGGTTGGATTATTAGCAGCTTTCTTCTTGGCGATAATGCCCGGATTTATAACAAGAAGCATAGCCACGCAGGCAGACTGGGATGCTTTCGACTTGTTCTTCATTGCATGGTCATTCTACTTCTTCTTAAAAGCGCTTAAAGTTGTACATTACAAGCACTGGATTAAAGATTGGTTTAAGAAAGATGATGTAAAAAATGGGCTATCTGAGTTCTTCGCAGACAACAAAGAGGCAGTGATATATTCTGCATTATCCGGCGCGGCATTGGGCGCAGTGGCGCTAGCATGGAAAGGATATACATACGCGCTAACCATACTGGTTATATATCTGTTTGTGCAAATATTCATAAATAGATTTAGAAACAAATCAAACTTGCACATGGTAATATTCATCGGAATATACATGCTAGTGGCATTCGGGTTAGCGTTTCCATGGTACTTTATAACACATAGAATTGGGCAGTGGTTCGATGTGCCATTCTTTATCATAGGTGGAGTATTCCTTCTAGCGCTTATATTAGAAATAACTGGCAAGTATCCATGGCCATTCGTATTCTTACTTGCCTCTGTGATAATTGCAGGTGCCCTTATATTCATAAACTTATTCATGCCTGATTTCTGGAATCTCATAGTAAGCGGACAGGGATACTTTGTAAAAAGCAAGTTATACAGCACAATTGCAGAGGCGCAGCCTGCTTCGCTTGGATATTTAGCAATGTCATTTGGAGTAGCTATCTTCGTACTTGCATTCGGGGGCATCGTTCTACTGTTATATAAAATCAAAAAAGAAAAAGAAGAGTACTATTTGTTCTTTGTATTTTACTCAGTAATAGCTATATAC
>JALULR010000034.1 GCA_027056155.1 DHVE2 group archaeon | reverse complement strand
GATTAAGTGCAGACCAAAAAGGCTTCGAGATAAAAATGCACGAGGACTTGATGCAGGTATACGACGCTACGGGCATATGCAAGTTCTCGCGCCACATGTTCTTGCTCGAAGGCATACCTGAGCTTTTGAAAGCAGTTACCGGTGTTGAGTTTAGCAACTCTGAGCTAGTGTCTGCTGGAGAGCGCATATACAATATCGCACGTGCTTTCAACGTTCGTGAAGGACTTGGCCGCAAGGACGATACTTTGCCATATCGCGTGATGCACGACCCTATACCTAAGGGCAAGAGCGCTGGCTCGTATGTAAAGCCAGAAGAGCTGGAGCACATGCTCGACGAGTACTACATGGCTAGAGGCTGGAGCAAGGAGGGTATACCGACGAAAGCAAAGCTCGCCGCGCTGGACCTCGAAGACATAGCCGAGGAGCTCGGCGCGGGGCACTAAAATTCTTCCTTTTTTAAAAAAATAAGGATAGTGGGCTACTCTTTTTTTCTCTTTATCCACCATATCGCCGCCACAATGACAACTACAGCAATACCTATTCCAACGCCGAGCCACATCACAGGAAGTGAGCCCGCCCCAGAGCTGTTTTTCTGCGTATTTGCGCTGCTATACCCTTTTAGCACAGGTACACTTTTTGCCGGATACTTGTCATAGGTGTTATTTCCGCCAATAGGATACGGCCAGTCCACTATGCCATCATGGTTCTTATCGTTACTTGCATTGTTGTTGGCCCAGTCAGCCCAATAATTGCCCATCTTCGTGCTGGGATTGTACCATGTGTTGTTTTCTCCAGAATCCCACGCTTGCACATGCGAGCTGTTAAAAGTATCTCCCGAGCCGTGGTTGTGTATGAGTATGTTCTGGTATATCTCATTATGGGTGCTACCTAGATTGAGGGATATGGCATACCCTTTTGAGTAGGATATGTTGTTTCCCGTTATTGTGTTTTCACTTGCACCTGAAACAAATATCCCATCACCAGTAACATTTTTTATATTGTTGTTCTCTATATTTTCATGTGTTTTTGCTCCAATATTTCCCGAGTCAATATTTATCCCATTGCCCTGAATATCATGTATATTATTGCCTGCAATGACATTATATGCTCCATATACCACCTGAGGTGCTGATTTGGTTCGAATAGAAATAGCACCCATACTCTCATCTTTCATGTTAAAAATATCATTATCGGTTATTTTATCCCTATTTCCATATTCTACACTCACACCTCCAGAATCGCTATATATTTTATTATGGCTAACTACGTTATCATTAGGCGCATATTGTACATTCCAGTCCATCCCCATGCCAGAAGCAAGAAGTATGGCATAAGAGCAATTGGATATTGTGTTTTCATTTACAGTATTATTATTACTTTTATAAACAATTGCTATTCCAACATACGACTGCGATATAGTATTGTCTTCTATCTTCGCATTTGTAACATTGGACAATTTAATACTCCCACCATGGAAACTTCCTTGTATAGCAATATAACAGTTCTTAATCACAAAATGCACATTTGTGTTTTCTACATCTATACCCCACGAATTGCCAGTTCCACCTACTTCAATCTCGTTTATCTCGTAACCGGAGAGCACATAAGGATTGCCCGCCGAGCCATTTCCCGGCCAGCCTTCCTTCTTGGCCTGTGCTGCAAAATCTGCGTTTCCTACAATCTTTATAGGTGCGTGCGCCGTATAATTCTCTCTGCTCTCCGAGTTTGCACTCTTTGTCATATTTTTGCCAGAGCCATGCACAACTGCAACGCTTCCCAGTAGTATAACTGCTGCAATTATTACTACCCCAACTGTATTTAGCTTCATAAGGCAAGATATACTTTTATTTCATATAAAATTTATTACTCTCAGTTGCTTTATATATGACCTCAACTTTGTCAACATATAGTTAATAGAATGTGTCTAACCTTGTGATTAACTATGGATATCATAAACTTTATTTCATGGGTATAAATAAGTGGATAAACGATTCATAAATAATGCAGCGGAAGGAACTAAATTTTTATTATATCTCCCTCTTCAAGCTCCCCGCCAAGCATCTTTATCTTTTCTTGATTGCAATACACTCCAATTCCCTTTATTTCCTGCCCTTGCGCGCGCATGTCAAAATTAGTATTGAAAATGCCAACATGGCCAAATCTTTTCTCCACAGTTAAATTTCGACCAAAAACATTAATTTTGTCCACGTCTCCAAACACTGCACCGTAGCCATAGTGCGGAATGCCGCCCTCAATTGCAGGCATACCTATTGGTGTTAAACCACGCCCCGCGGTTCTTCTAGGCGCAAGCCTAAAAGTGCTCGTGCTTTTCTTTAACTATAAATTCGGCGCCTGATGCAACTGGCACGCGCTCTTCAATAATAGGAGTAAGGGGAAAACCACCCCTAGCGCGTATCCTGTCTTTGCAGCTTCTAAGCTCGAAATGTGCGTGCTTGGAAGACCACGGCATGAAAAATCCAGAGAGGTGCATCTTGCCTAACGGGTCTCCGAGAGCTAATTTTTCACCCACGCGTATGCTCGGCCTTACATGCAGAACTTTAAGGCAAATTTCCTCGGAAACCTGTATTGCTATAACGTAGTCCTCTTCCATCGGCAGATTTTTCGGTGCTCTTACCCTACGAATTTCCACAACTTTTCCAGATTCCATGGGAAAGAGTGGAAGGAAGGAAAAATAAACATCAACCGCCGCTCCTGAGCGATGCCCCACGTACGGGCTGTTGAAAAAGGAGTACCATGCATCTCGTGGTATGTCAATATAGAGCTCTTCGTAATGTGCAATCTTCATGCTACTCGCTCCTAAAAAAGCAGTAATGCCTAGTGAGCGACTTATGCACACGCACAGGATATTCTTCCACGAGCGTGAAGTATTCTTCGCCTATTTTAATACTTTTTTCGTCAGGAAGTACTATAGCCACATTATCTGTGAGCTCGGAAAACTTTCTAAACGCTCTGCTGTAAAGTTTGTAAATATTCTCTCCCTGCAAAGATGATGAGCGCCCGTACGGCGGGTCAGTGATTATAGCATCATAATGCCCGTCATGGATTTCTACATCTCCCTTCATCAGCTCCCCGCCAACGCCAAACTTTTTCATATTCAACTCTGCCGCACTTAGCATTCGCGCATCTTTATCTCCACACGTAACTCTAAAGCCCATCAATAACGCTTCTATCATCATTGCGCCTGTGCCACAGAACGGGTCTAAAATACTAGCACCGCTTTTAATTCTTGCAATGTTTATAAGCGCGCGTGAATAACGCGGGTGCATTGTTATTGGATACGATACTGGCAAATTATTAGGCGTGCGCTCTTCAAAATGCACCTCCGAAAAGTCATAAAGCAGTATGCCCACATGCAGCTTATTGGTTATCGCAGCACGCACTACATTATCTGAATTAAAATTCACCTTGCCCGAGATTACGCGCCCCAGCTTTCTTTCCACCTCGCTAGCGCTAAATAGCTTAGAGCCCGCGTATCTCTTAGCCCGCACATAGAAGCTTGGCAAGCTGAGAGAGAGCTCAGGAATACTCTCTGAACTTGTTATATGACGGGAAACATACCTAGCAAACCCCAGGCGCTTTAAAGCATTCCAATGCTCAACTCTCAAGACGGTGACGGGATAATCTTCCTCAATTATCTCATAACTTACTTGCTCACCTTCTAGCACGCCCACTAACTCACCAAACGCAAACTTTGAATCATCGCCCCAGTGCTCAATAAGCACATTCATATAACTCCCTGGAGCTTAGCCGCTTTCACGAGATTTTCAACCATGCACGCAGTGGTCACCGCGCCCACTCCGCCGGGCACAGGAGTAATTTTTGCCTTTTTCTCTATCGCCTCAAAATCTGCATCTCCTCGCAATTTTCCATCGACTACGTTAATTCCCACATCAATCACTATTGAATCATCGCGAACCATATCCGCCGCTAGAAAATTAGCACGGCCCACCGCAACAACCACTATATCAGCGTTTTTCGTTTTT
>JALULR010000033.1 GCA_027056155.1 DHVE2 group archaeon | reverse complement strand
AAATGGCAATATCCAGTATGCAACTATTCGGCACTGCGGGGATAAGAGGCATAACAAACGAAGATATCACACCAGAGCTTGCGCTAAGGGTGGGCAAGGCTTATGGCTCGGTATTTCACGGAAAACTTGCAGTGGCTCGAGACACGCGCCACGGTGCAGAGATGATTGCACATTCTATTATTTCCGGATTGCTCGCTGCGGGAAATGAGGTTTATGACTTGGATATTGTACCACTACCGGTATTTGCGCGCTATGTGGCTGATTACATGGATGGTGGAATAATAGTTACGGGCTCGCATACGCCCCCTCAAATTGTTGGCATAGTTGCTGTTGATGAGCTGGGTCGTGATTTATACTGGGATAAATCTGAGCAGATTGAAAAAATATATCAAGCTGGAAAATTCAATATAGCAACTTGGCAAGCTCTAAACGATTCTGATTCTGTTAAAGAAGATGCCATAGAGCACTATACTAGGTTTGTTGAGGCGCAGGCAAAAAACATCGACGGGTACTCGGTAGTCTTAGATCTTGCTAACGGTTCTGCCTGCGGCGTTTGGGAGCCCATACTCACGTCGCTAGGTGTGCAAGTAAGCTGCATAAACTGCAAAAGAAAGCATGTGCCTAATCGTCCCTCCGAGCCGCGGCGCACCACTGTTACAGAGCTAATAAACAAATCTAGAGATTACGATATGGGTGCAGGTGTTGATGTAGATGCGGACCGCGTAGTTTTTGCCACAAATGGCAAGTTTATATCGGAGGATATTACAGGGGCTATATTCGCAAAGAGAGTGGCAAAGAAAATGGTAACCCCGATAAACTCGTCTTCACTTGTAAATTATATTGGGAGAGAGTACGGTATTGATGTGATTCAATGTCCCATAGGTCCTCCAGAGATAGCGGAGGCTATGCTGAAGAATCATGCCGATTTTGGATACGAAGAAACGGGCAAATATGTTTTTCCGCCGAATTTATGGGGTGATTCGCTCCTCAGTATAGTTAAGATGCTATCTATAATGAATAGAGAGGGAAAATCCTTAATTGAGTTAGCTAATGAGTTTCCTAAATTTTATCAGGTAAAAGAGAAGCTCAGCGTGCCGAGAGCTAAAAAGAGAGAAATAGTAAATAAAATTGGCGAAATGCTAGAAAGCGCGCTGCCTCAAGGAGTAGAAAATATAATTAAAATCGACGGTGTAAAGCTTATCTACGAAGATTCATGGTTATTAATTAGGGCATCTGGCACAGAAGATGTCATTAGGGTATTTTCCGACTCAAAAAGCGAGAAAAAGGCAAGAGAGCTCGTGGATTTTGGAAAGAGACTTGTGCAAGAGCAACTAAAATGAGTGGCTCTTTGTGCCTGCAAGGGTAAAATATGCCAGCAAAGCGTCTAGCTGGATACGTTCATTAGCTCCTTCTACCATTCTGAACTCTATCTCTCCAGTTTTGTCCAAAAGCACTACCTTGAGATGCTCGTCGATGGGGAGCTCGTAGATTATGCGATGTATCTGCTTTATGATATCTTCTCCAGAGAGTCCGTATTCTACAAACATCTTTTGAAGCAAGTTTCTAGCGCTAATAAAATCGCCGCTTATCGCCATCTTTATCAGGCCTTCAACGTCCTCTTTCTTGGCAAGCCCTGTAGCTTTGTACACAACATTTTCATCGATGTTATCGGATATGGCAGCAGACATCTGTAGCACGTTTATAGCATGGCGCATATCTCCCGAAGATACGTAGTATATGGCATTTAACGCATGCTCGTCTATGGTTTTTCCCTCTTTCTCTGCAATGTATTTCAATCGCTCTTTTACCGCGTCTTCTTGCAACGGCGAGAATCTGAATATGGCACATCTAGACTGTATGGGCTCGATAATCTTGGAAGAGTAGTTGCACGATAGAATAAATCGGCATGTTTTAGAGTACATTTCCATTGTGCGCCTGAGCGCAGCCTGCGCATCTGGCGTGAGGGCATCGGCTTCGTCTAAAAATATTATCTTAAATCCAACATTGTTAGGCGCGGCGGTTCTCGCATACTCTTTGATTTTCGTACGCACCACATTTATACCGCGCTCATCACTTGCGTTAAGCTCATGAAAGCTCATGCGCCAGTTCTCACCAAACAACTCACGAGCAAGCGCAATAGCAGAAGTAGTTTTTCCCGTGCCTGCCGGACCTGCAAATAATAGATGCGGCATGCTCTTTGAGCGTACATACGACTTTAAACGCATTACTATCTCTTCTTGCCCCACAATCTCATCTAGAGCTTTAGGTCTGTATTTTTCAACCCACACATCTTCCATGTATGACGCATGACCTTCGGGTTTTAAAGGTTTTCTGTGCACGTTCTTTGTTGCATATCTAAAAGAGTGGAGCAGTAAAGAGATATGAAAGAGGCAGAAATAAGCGGCAAATTTAATTTTAATAGTAATGGCGAAGTGCAGAGAGAATAAAATAGAATTAGAGAGAATGAAATATGTTGAAAAGCGAGAGCATAATTAGGAGTTCTCTAACCACATAAGCAGGCTTACGAGAAGAGAGTGTCTCGCCGAACATTCGCTTCATGGCAGAAAAACACTGCTTACACACGCCATATATTACGTGCAACTTTACCCATTTCTTTCTTCTTATGAGCATATGCTTGTACTCTATGTACTCTGTAGTCCTACCCATTTGAAATCCGCTGGAGCCCACTATGAGCACTTCTCCTTTTATCTCCATTTCTTCAAATTTCCCTTCTATTCTTCGCTATATTATAGTGTGCTCTGGGCGTGAAATTTTGGTATTACTTTTTTTGTCTTCCTGCATGGCCTCTCTAAGAGCCGGTAATTGTTAAATAATGGATACAGCTTCGCGAGAAATCTAAATTTGCAAAATTCAAGTCAAACAGTATTTCTCCTCGCTTCACCAGCTTCTCGTTGTCCTCGCTCCAGTCAAACTAGTTTTCATAATCTCATTCTTATATTTCGTGTTTTTTCACCATTATGGAACAGAATGATTTTTCACCTCTAACTTACTTTTTTTCATCTCTTTTCTCTTTTTCAGACACGTAAGGATTTGTAATATAATTTGCAATTATATTTACAAAAGTCTAAAACTTTAAATATATATTTGGACATTGCAGAGAATATACACAACTAAAATATCAAAGCTTAACGCAAGGAAATGAATGGCCTATCCAATGGTATGATTTACTTACAAAATGAGAATTGGATAGGCGAAACTGCAGTAATTCACCAGATAGATGGAACACATGTCTTAGTTGAGATAACGAAAAACAAGAAATCCTTAGGAGGTTTTAAAACAAAACCAATATCATATAATGAAAAAGCAGTGCCGCGGGCCGGGATTGAACCGGCGACCTTCAGATCTTCAGTCTGACGCTCTCCCTGCTGAGCTACCGCGGCATTTAGCACAGACAACAATGCCTGTATATACAGCGGGGATTTAAAATTTACTCCCATACTTTTTTATACATGCCAAATATTAGGAGCAATATGGCAGACGAAAACTGGGAAGCAGATGTGCAAGGGTATATAGAAATGGGATTGTATGACCCTGCTATGGAGCTAGTTGAAAGTATATTGAAAGAAGACCCAGATAATACAAAGGCAAAAACCTACAAGGCGTACATATACAGAAGCATGGACAAGGACGAAGAGGCACTAAAAATGGTAAATGAGCTTTTAAAAAATGATATGGACAATATCGACCTTCTCCTTCTCAAGGGCATGATTTTGTATGATAATGAGGAATTTAAAGAGGCTGCAAAGTATTTTAGGCGAGTAGTGGAAATTGAGCCAGAGGATAAAAATATGCTCACTGATGCTCTATACAATCTTGCATCGTGCTATGACTCTCTGGAGGACTACAAAGCTGCAGCTAAATACTATAAGAAAATAATAGAGGTAAACCCAGATGATGCAGAAGCTTGGAATAACCTAGCTGTAAGCAAGGTCTTTCTTGAGGATTATGAGGATGCACTAAAATCTGCAGAGAAAGCAATATCTCTA
>JALULR010000032.1 GCA_027056155.1 DHVE2 group archaeon | reverse complement strand
CAAAGAGTGGACTTACGTACAATCTCAGAGCTAAGAGTGTAAAAAATGCGCTTAGAACTAACACGGGAGTAAATAGAATGTATATTGAGAGCACCGACTACATACTTGCGGGAGAGGAGAAAAAGTATATCGCAGCGCTGAGAGACGCAGGTGTATCCGTGCCAGAGCCGTTTCCATGGGATAAGCACATAAGCAATAATATACTCACGAAAGGCACACATTTGGTAATTCCAAGAAAAATTCGCCTCAATTCGCCCAATATGCATGTTGTTGCCATATACTCCAAACCCGCGTTATTCGGAGTGGGCCCGTCTCTGTGGCACATTAACACAGATGAGCAAACTGCGAAGATTTTGAGCATATATTTTAATTCAATACTCACCATATTGCAAATTATGATGTTCAAGTCAGAAACTCTCGGCGCTGGCTATTTTGAGCTTATGAAAAGCGACTGGAGCTCTTTCAAAGTAATAGATATAGGAAATATTGATAATAGTGAGCGAAACATGTTGTTAGAGCTTTTTGAGAGACTAAAGCATGTAGAATTTCCGGCGATAGTGGAGCAGCTCAAAGATAGGTTTTGGGCTAGAGTTGAGCTTGATTCAACCGTATTAAAGGTGCTTGGATTCTCTGACGATGAAATAAAAGTGCTCATTCCTAAATTATACGGTGCCATTGTAAACGAGCTTAAATGAAGTGCCAAAAGCAGTTTAAAATACATTTAAATAATTGCCCACTATAACAACCTTATGAACTACGTACCCGATACAAGCGTGATTATCGATGGAAGGTTCACAGAGTTTATACAGAATGAGAATGTAGAAGCGGTAATCATTCCGGAGATAGTTGTTGGAGAGATTGAGCATCAGGCAAACAAGGGCTTGGCGATAGGCATATCCGGACTGCGTGAGCTAAAGCAAATAAGAAAGATTTGCGCAGAGCGTAGCATAGCGCTAAAGTTCTGGGGTGAGCGCGCTTCTGAAATTCTAATTGAAGGGGCAAAGTTGGGCGAGATTGACAACGTTGTGCGCACCTGTGCCATGGAAAATCAAGCCGCGCTAGTGACGGGGGACTGGGTGCAAAAGGAAATAGGAGAAATAAAAGGTATCAGCACTGTGTTTTTAGAAGAAAGAAGAGAGATAGACATGCAAATAGAGGACTTTTTCACAGAGGGCACAATGAGCGTGCATATCAAGGCAGACGTGGGTGCTTACGCAAAGATTGGCAAACCGGGCGAGTTCAAGCTTGAATTTTTAAGGCATGTAAAATACAAAGAGGTAGAAGAGATAGCAAACGACATCATTGAGCGTGCAAAGCGCGATAGAAAATCGTTTATTGAAATGGACCTTCGCGGTGCCACCGTGGTTCAGCTTAGAGAGTACCGAATCGCAATTACTAGGCCTCCATTTTCAGATGCGCTGGAGATTACGGCAGTTAAGCCAGTGGTCAAGCTAGAGCTTGCGGATTATAGCATAAGCGCTAAACTAAAAAAGAGAATCAACGAGCGGGCGGAGGGCATACTTGTATCCGGTGCGCCGGGAGCGGGAAAAAGCACATTTGTGCAAGCAGTGGCAGAGCATTATGCATCGCTAAACAAGATAGTTAAAACCATGGAAAAGCCAAGAGACCTCATACTAAAAGATGAGATAACGCAATACACTGCGCTTGAGGGAAACATGGCGCGCACCGGAGATATACTGCTTCTTGTGCGTCCCGATTACACCATATTCGACGAAATGCGCACTACTGACGACTTTAAGGTATTTACCGACTTGCGCCTTGCAGGAGTGGGTATGGTGGGAGTGGTGCACGCAACCCGTGCAGTAGATGCAGTTCAGCGGTTTATAGGCAGAGTAGAGCTTGGGGTCATACCTCAGATTGTAGATACCATTATCCATATAGAGAAAGGCGATGTTGCACGCGTGCTTACTCTCAACTATATAGTAAAGGTACCCTCTGGCATGAATGAGGAAGACTTGGCTAGGCCTGTGATAGAAGTTCGAGAGCTTGAAAGCGATTCTCTACTCTATGAAATATACAGTTTTGGTGAGCAAGTGGTAGTAGTGCCCGTGAGCGAGAGCTCAAACAGCGTATATAGGCTCGCAGAGCGCGAGATTGAGCGTATTATGAAAAAAGAATTTCCGGGCGTTACGGTGCGCGCTAAAGTCAATGGCAGCACCAGTGCCACAGTATATGTAAATGCCTCAGCAGTGCCGAAAATAATCGGTAAGAAAGGAAAGAGCATTGAGAGACTTGAGCGCGTGCTGGGGCTATCTCTGAACGTGGAGCCGTTGCAGGGTAATGCAACTGCAACCAATGCTCATAAAGAAGATAGACGAGAGATAGAAATCGAGTTGAGAAAAAAGACAATACGCTTGGACATAGGGGAAGACTTAGCACACCAAAAAGTGGAAATATATGCAGGTGAGCAGCACTTGTTCAATTCTACCGTCTCGGCTGAGGGCTACATTAATCTCAGAAAGAGCACGAGCAACGGCAAAAAGCTAATGTATGCACTCAAAAACGGTGCGACAATCTACGCAGTGCCTCTCTGAAGCGTGAGCTCTAAATAGGACCTGCGCTCAAAGTGGTCAATACCTAGCATGTTCGCCAGCTCTAGCACCTTTTTCCTGCATGGCTGATACTCGCCCAAGCACTCTATCTCCACAAAATATCCTAAATTATGGACATCGTCTAGAGAGACCGTGGTTCCATTAAGTCTATAATTTTTTCTCTTCTTTTTCACATTTGCCACTTTTACAAATCCTAGTGATTTAATTACTTGCTCTATATCTTCAAAATTGCATAGCGCTGCAGTGCGCTCTTCTCTGCTCTTTGTATCTTGGTCTACCTTTGGACCTTTATATGTGAGCTCTATTTTTTCAATTTTCTCGTTCTTCTTTATGAGCCTTATGCGAAGTGCTTCATCAGTAGTAGCAAAATCGCGGCATGGGTGATTGTAATACGTGTCTTCCTCAATAAACTCGCCAGCTAGCTCAGCACCCATCTTAATTATCTTTTTTTCTAGCTCGGTCAGGCTCTCTATCTTCGCCTTTATTTCCACTTCCATGCGCTAATGCATACACTAGGAGTATAAAATCATTCCCTACTAACGCCTGCTAGCGCGGAGAATTCTACCCCGATAAATCATAAATTAGATTCGCTGCCGTATTTTTCCACAAAGCTCATTATTCGCTCTATGATTTCTCCTGAATCCTCGCCCATAACAGAGTGATTATAGCCTTCAGCAATGTAAAGCTCTTTTTTGCCCGAAAGAGCAGCATATACTCTCTTGCCCGATTGAGGATTCACTAGCTTGTCCTCTGAAGGCACTATAACCAAGCAGGGCTTAGTGACTTTATTTGCAATTCTCTCCGAGTCGATTTTCATCAACGGCTTATACGAGCCAATCCAGATTCTATCACATAAAAACCCCATCTTACGCGCCTTTGCTACAGTATCATCGCGCATAAATATAGTGTCGTACTTTGCTCGATATTTTATGTAAAACCTCTTGTTAGTGGCCTTCTCGTAAAGCTGGCCAAGGATATGTATCACGGGCAAAAGTGTTTTCTCGCTTGCTTTCATCTCACCACGAATGCTTGCAGGGGGCGCTATTGCTATGCCTATATCGCCCATGCTGTGCGCAAGTGCATATATGACAGTAGCCGCTCCTAAACTGTGTCCAAGCAATATAATTGGCCTAGGCACCTTGCTTGAAAAATGCTCTAAAACTCTTCTCAAATCATTGAGATTCTTGTCCATGCTCTCAAAACCTACAATGCCCTCGCTTTTGCCGTGCCCTGAAAAATCAAAAATGATTACACCGTACCCACGCGAGTTTATGCGCTCAGGATAATCGAAAAATTCACCCATGGACGATAATAGCCCGTGAAGCAGTACAAAAGTGCCCTTGGTGCCCGGATAATACTTGCCGTAAATTCCGTCTATGTTAAACTCGTGCATTCTTTTCACCGTTTAGCGCGCTTTCTATATTAAACTCCTTGCCGCTCATCTTCTT
>JALULR010000031.1 GCA_027056155.1 DHVE2 group archaeon | reverse complement strand
TTTTTCTCCTTCTTTTCTTCTTTCTTAGATTTTTCTTTCTTGCCCTTGTCTTGCTTGCTCTTCTTACCACCCTTCTTGAATTTCTTCTTTTCGCCTTTCTTTTGCATGTATCTCCACGCCACGTAGCCTGCAATTATTATTATTGCAATGCTTCCTCCGATTATCGCTGGCATCTTCCATGGTGCCTGTTCAATCTTCACTGTCTCTTGTTTCTCGTTATCGCTTAGATAGCTGGCTGGTTCATCACTGGCCCCTACTTTCACATTCAGCGTATAATTACCTGGCGAGCTAGGGGTCCATTTAAGTGTATTAATTGCATAGCTTCCGTTCTTAAGGTTCTTATATGTCTTGTTAACTACAATTTTTCCATTGATATATATAGCTACCCAATAGGTCTTAGCGATGGCGTTTCCATTGTTGGATACATTCACTTCTACTGAGAGGGTATTGCCTTCTATTCTATCACCCTTGATATTCACATTGTTTATTGTGAGGTCTGGACGTACCGGAGCTATGTTCAGTGTCTTGTTTACCACTTTGTAGTTGCCATCAGCGTCGGTGGCATTGAGTATTATGTAATATTTGCCGTACTTGTGGAATACTAAGGTAACGTTATTAGTGGTAAAGCTTCCATTTAACAGCTCATATATGCCACTTGTCACATATATCTCCTTATAATTACTGTCCTTTATTGTCCAGTTGTAGTTTACAATCGTTCCGTTTTCTGGATCGTATGAGCCCGTAGCATCTAAGGTTACATTTTCTCCCTCTTTGACTTCATCTACATTCTTTCCATTTGCAGTGAAGTTCAGTATCACAACTGGCTTTGTTATATCTTTTACCTTCACAGGGATTGATATTATTATCGTGTTATTCACAGAGTCTTTCAGTGTTATATTGACATAGTATGTTCCATTTCGTGATGGCTTATCAAAAGCATAGCTCCTGTTTAGCCCAGTGCTCTTGTTGCCATTGAAATTCCATTCCACAATTATTGGCAAGTTCGTTTTATTTACTGCGTTAAATGTATCGTAAGATGCTTTAGCATTGTACATTACCTCTTCTGACTCGTTTATTACTAAAGGAGTAGTGATTTTCACTATTGAGTTATTACCCATACCTGCTCTACCTACCTTGCCGGTGATATTGTAATCGATAACTTTGAGGTTTGTCTCATTTGCCTTAAATGTAGCCAATATATTTCCAGATGGGTCTTTTAAGGTAATGTTAGCAGTAGGCCAGAACCCATCGGCAAGTATAGTGACATTCGTCTCGTTGATATTGCCGCCTACATCCGTTGCCTTTATTTCCATTACATGCTTGCCTACTTTAAAGGTGCTTGTAAGGTTATATGCAGGATTTGGGGTATTTACTGGCTTATGGTCTATGAACCACGCATAAGAAGTGTTTGCAGTATCTACCTTGCCTCTTACAACATCATATACCATTTGCGAGGCGTTAAACCATACTGCCTTGTTCGCCGGCACCACTATGGTGTAATTATCTGCAGATTGGTTTACGATATGGTTCACATTGCTCATGTTTGCCCAACCTACTATGAAATGCTCGTTATCGAGTCTTATCTCCGGACTTTTACGCTCTTTAAGAACTATACTCACCTCGTTTGTAGTTAGATTGGCCACATATATTTTCCCAGTGTATCCACTCACTTTTGCGTTGCTTATATCGTTGCTTCTCTCAAGATCCAATGCGGAAATATCTATTGTATAGTTATGAGCCATGTTTGCTCCGCCGTAAATGCCATCTTTTTGCCCATACAGAGCAAGTTGTATGTTTCCATCTTTGAGAAGCTCGCTCTTTTTAATTTCTCCATTGTAGTATGTGGCCTTTATAGTTATTGTAAACTTGCCATTTAAATTAACTGTACCGTGGGTGAATTGCGGTGTGCCTTGTAGCTCGTATATATTTCCATCTAGCGTTACGAAACTCGTGGTATAATGTGTGTACTTATTCTTTAGATAGTTAAGCAGGTCATTGTTATTCCATCCAAGTAACTGCATCTGATAATTTAGCATGCCAGTATCACTGTATGGAAGAGACATAATTACTGATTTATTGGAGATATCTTCAGTATATGTAATATTTACCCATTGAAGGTTGCTAGATAATACCGTATTCACCTTCACATTGTTAGTAACAGGACTAACTTCTGCGGATATGAAACTCTCTGTGCTTGTTTGTAGATTTCTCTTGGCTACGCCGTAGCCATCTGCTGTAATCATTAATGTGTAATCTTTTGAAGGTAGATAAAAGCTAAAAGCACCGCCATTAAAGGTCAAACTCTTCCACACATGATTATTCGTGTTGTTGATTATAATAACATGCGTGGGAGTGCTCACTATCTCACCGGTATGTTTTACCCTCAAAGTTCCCAATACTCTCGTGTAATTATCTATATTTATCATAATGTTGGTCATACCACTAGATTTAGCGATGTTTAAATCACGATAGTATGTTTTATTCACACCGCCATCAATATAAACCGCCTTCACAGTTATAGCACCCTCTGTAACATTAAAAATCATTGCACCTGTAGATGTGTCATTTGTAGCATTGTAACTTAGCTCAATTGTTTTATTTGCGAACATATAGCCTTGCTTAAGTACGCTTATTTGTACATTAGAAAGCAATCCTTTCTTTTCAACAGTTATGTTTAGCTTATGAGTCAGTGGGTATCTATCTACCGTTATGCTTGTGAATGTGCCACCAGTCATTGCATCTTTAACGCCATTTTTATCAAAGTTGATTACAGCATATCCCGAAGTATAGACATAACCTCCTTTTCTTATCGCATTTACCTTTATTACATAGTTGCCATAAACGATATTTTCAAAATTCACAATTCCATTATTTCCAGAGACGGAACTACTCTTCAAACTACCATTCATATCATACAGATAAGCGCTAACTCCACTAAGATAATTCATATCACTGGGATTTTCCTTGTCTTGATAAAGCAATACAAAGTCGATCTTTCCTTTTTGTGGCTCTAATGCGTGTGTTGTCCCTGCTGCCACTAGTGCACTAAGTAGAACTAGGGCAATCGCTGCGAGCACTTCCGCCTTCCTATTTATTTTTGCGCTCATGTTATTTTCCCTCCATATCTTGTGCTGGTGAGGGAAACCACTTTCCATTTAAATAGTTTTCTTTTGTTAAGAGTAGAACATGCTTAGAAAATAAGAATTACAAATAAAAAATGAGGATTTAAGTTATAAATTATTGCTCATCGGGCACGAACTTGTACCCGTACTGGATTATACCTGCCTTGCCATCCTCGGCTATCCTCCGAAATACTGCATGCACGGGCATGCCGATGTGCACCTTCTCGGGATCCACATCCACGATTTGCCCTGTGATCTTCGGGCCCTCGGGTGTCTCTATGATCGCCATTACATAGGGCTTTTGGTATTTGTACCCAAGGACATTCTGATGCACTATTGTATAGGAATACACTTTGCCCTTGCCGCTGAGCTGCACCTCTTCCATCTTTCCAACACTCTCGCGCCCGCATTTGGGGCATACATCTCGAGGTGGAAAATAAACGGTGCCGCACACAGGGCAGCGCGTGCCAATGAGGGAATAGCGATATCTTCGTTCTCTCCAAAAACGAGGTACCACCATTTACATCACCTCCACTATGTGAATTATGCTTGAAGTCATTGTTCCACCCACGTTGTGCGCTAGACCAACCTTCGCATCCGCAACTTGTCTCTTGCCAGCTTCGTTGCGCAACTGCTTCACCAATTCCACGACTTGCCCAACGCCCGTGGCTCCGACAGGATGACCCTTCGCTTTAAGACCGCCGGATACATTGTATGGCAGGGATCCATCATAGTATAACTGGCCTTCTTCCGCTAACTTTATTCCCTCTCCCTTCTTTGCAAATCCCAAGTCTTCAATGCCTAAAAGCGCTATTATGGAAAACGCATCGTGGATTTCCGCGAGGTCAATATCCTTCGGCTCTTTCTTTGCCATCTTGTACGCTTTTTTACCCGCTTCCACTGTGGATTTGGAAACCGTTAGCGACTCTCTCTCATGCAAAG
>JALULR010000030.1 GCA_027056155.1 DHVE2 group archaeon | reverse complement strand
CCATATATGTTATGAAAATCACCGGTATGAAGGACAAAATAATGAACAGTTTGTTGAAACCTTCTCTGAAATAATCTGCAAAAATCAAGAGAAAATATGCACCTATTGAAAGGGAACTTAAATCATATTTTAACAGATGATACGCACGATACGCACTTCCTGTGAATTCAAAAAATGCCATGGTTTCTGAAAATCCAAGGGAGATAAGCAAAGCTATGAATATATAATGTGAAATATTTTTATTCTTACGAGTAAACATATACCCCGCAAGTGAGTAGTACACGAATGCACCTGTAATACTAAATGCTGCCCCGAAATCCGGTCCCATTCCTAATCCCTCGTGCCGATAGTATATAGTATTAAAAGTTTATCTATTTTTTGCTTCAAAAATCGAGGTGAATAATGACTTAAATACATAGTATCCATCGCCATGCTCCCTCGCATTGCGGCTCCAGTCTGGGTGCTGGTACCAGAAAAACGCGCGTTCTGGATGTGGCATAATTCCAAATACATTGCCGTATGAATTAACAATGGCTGCAATGTGGTTTATTGAGCCGTTTGGGTTCCATGGATAGTTTGGGATAGTACCATCTGGTGCAACATATCTAAGTACCACCTGCTTCTGCGCTTCGAGCTGCTCTATTATCTTATCATTTGCCACAAATTTTCCCTCTGCATGGGCCACTGGCAACATTATTCTACCGGGCAAGTGAGATGTAAATACTGTATCGCGCTCTTTTTTGAGATGTACCCATCTACATTCAAAGCGATTGCTATCATTAGTCATAAGTGCTGCCTTCGGCTCGTCGCTTATGCCATCAACTCCCGGAAGGAGCCCTAGCTCTATGAGCACTTGAAATCCGTTGCATACGCCCATCACAGGCTTTTCTGAGTTTACAAAATTTACAAGGTCTTTCCAAATCTTTGCTTTGAGCCTTGCGGCGAATACTGCGCCAGCACGCACATAATCTCCCGATGAGAAACCGCCGGGGATAAAGAGCATATCGTAGTTTTCTAGCATGCCTTCTTTCAAGAGGTTTATATGAATTAGCTCTGGCTCAAAGCCGCTCTTCTGAAACGCAAGGTATGATTCTTCCTCACAGTTTGTGCCTTCCATCTGCAATATGGCAACCTTCATTTAATCACCCTATGTATCTTTTAAGCGCGTTTTTCCAGCTTTCTCTAAGCGTGTCTATGTGTATGTTAAATAACCAGCGCTCACCATCTCTCACCTTCAAGCTCGTGCCGCCAACCTTTCCTATCGCTGTGCTTTCTTTCACAACGCTCTCAAATTTTTCTGCATGCTCTGGAGCCACTTCGCAGACCCATCTTGTTGGAGATTCTGAGAATAATTTAAAGTCTGTGCGCATGTGCTCCATATTCTCTAAATTCAACTCTGCACCCACAGCACCACCAATGGCCATCTCTGCAACTGCCACGGCGAGCCCGCCATGTGAGATATCATGACAGCTTTTTACTATGCCTTGATTCATTGCATTAAGCAGAGATTCACTGAGTTTCTTAGTTTTCTCCAAATTTACTTTGGGCGCAATTGTGCTTTGCGCACGCACCACGCGATAATACTCACTGCCGCCCATATCGCTAGCGGTCTTGCCCACTAAATATATGCGGTTACCTTCATTCTTGAAATCTGCAGTAATAGCCTTGCGTATATCCTTAATTATACCAATAGCCATAAGCACTGCTGTAGGGGGTATGTTTTTTCCAAATGCTTCGTTGTAAAAGCTCACATTGCCAGAGACATAAGGCAATCCAAGGGCCCGCGCTGCCTCGCCCAACCCTCTGCAGCTCTCTACAAACTCGCCCATTATCTCTTTATGCTCAGGATTGCCAAAATTCAGGCCATCAGACAGACTGCTAGGCTTTGCACCCACTGCAACTAAATTTCTAACTGCCTCATCAACGGTGTAAATTGCACCCATATACGGGTCTAGTTTTGCAATATGCGGGTTTGCCACGGTAGTTACGGCAATGCCTCGCCATGATTCGGCTAGTGGCTTTATTATTGCAGCGTCACCGTGCGTCTCAGAGCCTACTACGCCTTGAAGTGGTTTTATTACCGTTTTTCCCTGCACTTCATGGTCGTACTGCCGAATTATCCATTCTTTGCTTGCTATATTAAACGAAGATAACAATCTAAGCATGAGCTCTCTATACCTTGGCTCAGGCGGGAGCTCTTGCATTTTTCTTAGGGCTCTTATTGAATACGGGCGCTCGTATTCTACACCAGCAGTAATAAACTCTAGCGGCATGTCCAATATTACTTTGTTATGCCAATAGATTACCAAGCGCTCTTCGGGTTTTGTCTCTCCAATAACGCTCATCTCCAAGTCCCATTTTTTGCATAAAGATTGAAGTGCAGGCATATTTTTATCCTCTACCGCAATAAGCATGCGCTCTTGCGATTCGCTGACCCATATCTCCCACGGCGCCATGTCCTGCTCTTTTAACAAGACCTTGTCGAGATGCACCTCTGCACCCACACCACCAGCATGGCACATCTCACCAATTACGCTTCCCAAGCCTCCGCCGCCTAGGTCTTTCATACCATATATTATTCCACTCTCATTAGCTTCAAGCACGAGGTGAATTAGAGGCTCTTTTAAAATTGGATTGCCAAGCTGCACCGCCTGCCGCTCTTCCTCGCTATTTTCGTCCAATATTTTAGATGCAAAATTCACACCATGTATGCCATCGCGACCTGTACGCCCGCCCACAAGCACGAGTTTTATACCCGCTCTGTCAACTACGCTTCTGACAATCTTATCTTTTTTCACAATGCCCAAGCACCCTGCATTCACCAGTATGTTGTTCATATAATCTTCATGGAAGTACGTCATGCCAGCTACTGTTGGTATGCCCACACGATTTCCGTAATCTCGTATTCCTGCAACCACTCCGTTGAGCAAAAACATTGGGTGCTTTATTCCTTTATTCAAATTTTTGCTATAATCTGGAGGTCCAAAAAATAGCGGGTCTACGAGAGCAATGGGCTTTGCGCCCATGTTCAGAACATCTCTAATTATCCCGCCCACTCCAGTAGCCGCGCCGCCGTATGGCTCCACGGCGCTTGGGTGGTTGTGGCTTTCGATTTTAAACACATAAGCGTAGTCTTCGTTAAATTCTACCACACCTGCATCGTCTTGCATTACGATTAAGGCGTGCTCTGACGGAATCCCAAATATGTATTTTCGTAGTATGGGCTTAGATGATTTGTATGAGCAGTGCTCGCTCCAGCCCTGTGCTATTGCGTGCACCTCTAAGTCGGTGGGATTTCTGCCAAGACCGCGGAAAAATTCCTGCATCTTCTTCATTTCATCGAGACTTAAAGCTAATCCTAGTTCATCGCTTATCTCGCTAAGCTCGTTTTCATCTGCGTTGAGGAGCTCTATTTCATACACACTATCTACAATTTTTTTATAATTCATATTTCCTCAACCCGTAACTCGTACTCGTGAATAACCGGATTTACTAGAAGCTTTTTGAGCATCTCTTGCACTTCTCTTTCTCCTTCATCTTTAGGCAAGTCTAGTAGTATCTCATAGTACTTGGATACATGCACATTTACAACAGAGTCAAAACCTAAGAGATTGAGAGAGTGCTTTATGCTCTTTCCTTCTGGGTCATCTATTCCATCTTTGAGTTTGACGATAATTGTTGCTTTTAGCATAGCGGTATATTGATTTAATACTTAATCTTTAATCTCTACGCAATGCATTAATTAGAATCTAGCTGTTATATTACGTGGTTTTGCATATATCTCATTATATGGCTCTACATATTGCCTCACCATTCACAGAGGTACATAAAGTAAAATTAGAGCTATCAAAATACGCTTTCTTGTATTCAGCAAAACGAGAATATTTTACGCACATTCAATCGAAAGATAAATTAATATGTTTTTCATACACCCCCTGAGCGGGGGTTGTCGAGCTTGGCCAAAGGCGCTGGCTTGAGGGGCCAGTCCCGTAGGGGTTCCTGGGTTCAAATCCCAGCCCCCGCATCCATTCTGGTTTTGGGTAGTTTTGCGAATTTCCGAGATTTCGGTTTTATTC
>JALULR010000029.1 GCA_027056155.1 DHVE2 group archaeon | reverse complement strand
ATCTCCGTTGTGCCATCCCGCTACGGTGAAATTCACCCATCTAACCGGATGATTATCCTCTATATTGCCTCCGTCGAATTTATATGCCCAGTCCACCACGCCATCATTGTTCATATCATTTGTTCTGTTATTGTTCACCCAATCGTGGTAATAATTGCCGTTGCCGTACGGGCCGTAATTTGTGAAATTGCTGTACTTCTCGGCGTAGACCTGCACATGCGCCGGATTGTATGAATCAGATGAGGCATGGTTCTCGTAGAATATGTTTCCTGCAAGGTCCATCCAAGAGTTGGTGCTGTTCTTTAATGACACTGCGTAGTAGCTGTTTTTGAAGAATGAGGTTTGATAAACCCAAAGATATACGCTGTCAAGCCCCGAATACATGTTTATTCCAACGTAGTTGTAAGATATCACGTCGCTGTAAATATCCACGTAATTGTTATTTCCTCCGATAAACACACCCCAGTGCCCCTGATGCTCAATAGTGCTGTTGAAAACCTTCACTGCGGAGTTACGATACACTAAAACACCGGTGGAGCCGGTTGAGCCATCATGGAGCCATGTGCTCTCTATGTACACCCTCCCGGATTCGTCGTTAACTGCAATACCATTGGCGTGGCAGTTGTACACATCCAAATTTTTCACATACACGTTTATCCCGGTATTATTCACTATCAGTCCATTGCCCTGATAGCCCCAGAACGATGAGCCCGTTGTAGAAACATCGTGTATGATTAATCCATCAATTATTAGATTATGTGTGGATTCAACGCCGTCTATAAAGAGTCCGTATCCCGCAGGAGAATTGTCAGTTTTGGTGCCATTAAGCTCCAGTCCGCTCATTATGTAATCTCCATCAGCGTTCCATCCCACGAATCCGTATCCTCCTCCAAGTGTACTCCATGAAAAATCATTTATGCGAAGTGGATAATGATGTAATCCCTTCAATGGTGCTTTGTCTATGTTTCTCACATAGGTGTAATCGTTTACATCAGGGATGTGATAGTACCATGGAATAACCATGTTGCCAGTGTTCTTATCGTAATTTGTGTTGTTGTTCATCGCCCAGTCGTACCAGAAATTTGAATATATGGTCACGGATTCGTTGCATCCAGCATCTTCTGTGGCCTGCGGGTGATTTGCGTCATACTTACCAGTTGCACCATTATTTTTGTACATGATGTTATATCCAAAGTAAAATCCATGTGGCCTTGAGTTCTCTACCCTCAAGCCTTCCCTCGTGTTCATGCCTATCCCGTTATAGCTAATATCAAGTACATCACTCTCAGAATTGTAGCTCGTGTTGCTTACTCGCAACCCAATTCCGTTTCGAAATACCATATTATTTTCAATGTGAAATACGCTGTATGCTATGTTGTTTATATAAATTCCCGCTATGCCATTCTCATATATCCTGTTTGCACCATTGCTATCTGCATAGTTTCCCAACCAGAAGATCAGATTGGTGTCTCCTCCGTAAACATAGACGCCGTAGGCGGAATTGCCGTATATGGTGTTGTTGTAAATCTCAACCCTATGTGTGGTTCCAGAGTTCTGTACATTGTATATAACTATGCCTGCCATAGGATGGTATACATCATCAATGCTTCCCGTGTTCGCACCGTATATTGTGCAGTTCTCTATGACAAAATCAGCGCTCACATTTCCTATATATATCCCAGCACCTTTGCCAGCAGCGTTGATTACCCACCCTGAGATTATATACGGGTCCACTGGTGTTCCCGAACCCTTAGTAACTCCATTTGCGGCTGTGAAATCAGTGTTTTTGTCTATTCTTATCGGGTCGTGGGTTGCTCTGGGTATATTTACCTGTACTTGTGCTTTATGCTCTTGCTCCTCTTTCATGCTACTAAGCACTACAAAGTTCCCCACGAGCATCAATACCAAAATCAATATCGCAAACATCTTCTTTCTCACGATATCACCTATTGATAAATGCACAACTCAATATATAAGATTAATTGATGCATGCATCATCACATAAAGAAGAATATTTATACGAGTAAATTAAATCAAATTTCCAACCAAGATTTGAGATGAGACAGAGTGGGTGTGATGCCAAATCCATGGGCTATTGCTCTAACCGAGCATTCGTGCAATTCTGCGTTTTGTGTAAGCGTGCCATCGATTGGATATATGATTTTGAAGCCTCGCGCAAAAGCTTCTCGCGCGGTAGTCTCACAGCAAAGGTGAGTCATAACGCCTGTGATTATCAAAGTGTTTATGCCTTTAACACTCAAAATTTGGTCAAGCTCTGTATGATAAAATGCATCGTAGGTTCTTTTTTCAATTATTGCATCTGAGAAACCTTCTAATTTTGGGTGAATTTCGGTTTCGGCGGAGTTGCATGGCATCTCTGAGTGCCACCATTTTGCCATTAGCTCTGGGTTTGAGTGGCAATGGCGCGTGAAAATTATAGGAACTTGCCCTTTGATATCACGATAAAAATCCCGTAGTACAAATATAAATTTTTGAGAAGATGGCAAAAATGCATGATGTGCAGGGTCCAAAAACACGCGCTGCAAGTCTATACCTAGTACCGCCACATTTTCTTGACTATACAACTTTAATTTTCTCTCGCGAAAATATTTACTGCTCATTTTATTAACGAATTTTTCATTTAGGTAATCTTCTTTGTTCATATACCCATATTACATCAAAAATTAAATAATTCTTCATTTTAGGCATTTGGAGCCGTAAATAATGTTAAATCAATGTCAGAAAAAAATTGAGCGAATAATGGGAATGGTAAAAATGCACGAGAACGAAAAATTATATTAAAATTCTACCCTGTGTATGATTTTTTCCTCGGTTTCCCCGAGTACCTCTGCTTCTACTATAATTTTATCTTTAATGCCCGACATCTCTATCTTATTTTTTAACAGCTTATCAACCTGAAATATGCCCGCTGAATTTTTCATCTCTATGTGTATTCTTAATGGTTTTTCGTCGCCTTCAAGAACTCGAACTCGCTTGATGGCAAGCGCCGAGACAGAATGTATGTTTATCTTTCCCGTTTCAAACGGAATTCTAGCTCTGCCCTCCTCCATATCCAGCGCATCGGCAATTTTAAGCACTCCTGCTTCGATGGTTAAAGGCATAACCGGAGCGCGGTGCGAAAATATAGCATGGAGCGTTTCTGCCATTATTATTGTTTTCTTCTCTTCATCGTACATGCCTTCGAGTAGCCGACTAATTATAGGTATGGAGATAGGTACGCTATTGTTCTCGTGCTCTACGCGGTGAATTGCATGCCCGATATCGTGCAGAGCGGCCCCTAGAACTACCACCACTTCGGCATCTTCTACTTGCATACCATAGTTCTTTACAATGCTCGGCTCTACTCCTCTTTTGACTAGAATCCTGAGCATTTTTAGTGCAAGGTTTGCTACAATTTTCACATGTACGGGCCCATGGTCATTGAATCCCAAGCGGTCTATGGCTATTATGTTAGAAGCGCGCCACAGTGTCTGAAGCTCGATATCTCTGTTAATCCTGCTAACTAGCTCGCAAAGCTGCGCATTATCTTCGCATGGCACGGAAAAATCAACCATGGGCAAGCATGGCGATAAGTATTATATATTTTTATATGATAACCGACTGGTGATGAGAAAAGGGCGCTGATTGATGATGAGCCCTATGAGTGCTGAGGTGATTAATATGAAAAGCATAAAAGAGCTTGCAACAAGGGCGCTTGAGCTACGAAAGAAGGGGCTTGATACCAAAGAAATTGCAAAGGAGTTGCATCTTTCAACAAATACCGTTGAGTGGCTTCTCACCAAGGGTCTTGAGGAAGAAGAGGCACCTAAAGATGTGAAGATTGGGTGGAGAAGCATCGGGATATACCCGTACCGCATTTCGAAAGTTGCAGATATAATGACAGACATTGTAATTGAAGAGATGGAAAAGAGGGATTTCGATGTTGATGCGGTTGTAGGAGTATTAATAAATGGCATACCCTATGCCACATTCATCGCCGAAGAGCTCGGCGTAGAGCTTATTGTTTACCGCCCGCACCCAAACCGAGAAGAGGGCGCTTTTTCCAGCAATTATGCCCATATCGAAGGCAAAAAAGTGGTTATTGTTGATGATGTTCTGAGCACTGGCGAGACCATGGGCAAAG
>JALULR010000028.1 GCA_027056155.1 DHVE2 group archaeon | reverse complement strand
GACGATAACAGCCCGTGGAGCAGTACAAAAGTGCCCTTGGTGCCCGGATAATACTTGCCGTAAATTCCGTCTATGTTAAACTCGTGCATTCTTTTCACCGTTTAGCGCGCTTTCTATATTAAACTCCTTGCCGCTCATCTTCTTTTCGAAAAACTCTACAAATATGCGGTACCGCTTTAGTCTAGCTCGTGGCTTGCCCCGCACACTGTGGCCGTGCTCTCCCTCTTTGAATATGACAATATGCGCTTCTTTATTTTTTGATTTTAGCAAATTGTAAAACATAAGGCTCTGGTCAAGGGGACAGCGGTAATCTTCAAGGCTATGTATGAACAACACCGGCGTGGTAACGTTATCCACGTAATATAATGGGCTGAGCTTTCTGTAATTTTCATTGAACAGCGGCTCTTCACCCAAAAGCTCTTTGTCGTACCATAATCCCACATCCGAAAACGCGTAAGATGTGAGCCAATAAGATATGCCCTGCTCGCTTATCGCTGCCCTAAACATATTGCTCTGCGTAATTGCCCAGTTTGTCATATAGCCTCCATAGCTTATGCCCGTAATGCCAATCTTTGACTCGTCTATGTTTTCCCGCTCTTTCAGCGCGGCAATACCATGCATTATGTCCTTATAATCTCCAACTCCTGTACTTCCGATAACCTCCATTGCAAAATCTTCATCGTAGCCTCCGCTACCCCGAGGATTGACAAATAGAACATAGTACCCGCGAGACGCCATTAATTGTGCAGTATAGTGGAAATAAAGACCATACATGCCCTTTGGCCCGCCATGCACAAACACTAACAATGGCCTTTTACCACGCTTTTTCGGCTTGATATACCATGCATCAATTTTCTTGCCATCAAAGCTCTTATAACTAAAATGCACATGCTTCCTAGGTTTCAAGCTCTTCAAAATTTCATCGTTGTACGAGGTGCATTTTTTCACCTTGCCATCATAAACATACAACTCACCAAGCTCAACATCGCACATCTTTAAAAACGCGAGCTTTGCCGGCGATACCGCTAGCGAGTAAATGTAGCCATCATTGGATATTACTTTGCGCGCTCCATTTTCGTATTTTTCGAGAACAACACGGCCAGCTTGCAAAGTAAGTGAATAAACTACACCATCAGAGCTCAGCTTTCCTGCCATGCTCTCATGCCCGTACTTTTCGGTTATTGCTCTTATCTCACCATCGTACAAGTACAAGTATGAGTGCTCAGTTAAGCGTTTTCTACCCCGCTTTCCGATTAGGAGTATCTCCGCACCATTTGTATCCTCTATTGCATACGGAGCATTTTCCAATACCAATTCTTTCTTACCGTGCCACTTCACAATATCGTAGTACATGAATAGCTTATCCAATATTCTGCGTGAGTATATTATTGAGTCGCCGTACCAAAACGCATTCTCAATGCGCTCATCTTCAAATTCTTCGAGCACAGTCCGTGCCTCTGTATCGTATACTTGCACTACAAATTTCTCGTTGTCTCTGAATCCTTCGCCGTTGAACCATACTGGCAGCGAAGAGTCGTAGTACAGGTCTTCGTCATCAAGCTTCTTAGAAATAAGTACTAGAATCTTTCTCGAATCATTATGCCACGCAATACCCTTTATGTTTTTTGCCTCAACCAAGCGCTTTGAAGTCATGGTATCCAGCTCTAATATATACAAATCACTGCGCTTTTTATCCTCGTCTGTGCGTAAGTAAAGCATCTTTTTGCCATCTTTGGAAAATCTGGGCATGCTCGCATCGTCCACGTATTTTCTATGCTCATGCTCTTCTATCACAATCGTACTCTCGTACTTGTTTTCCTTAATATTCACTTTTCTGAGAACATACGCTATCCTCGAACCATCTTCGGTGATATTCACATCTTGAAGATAGACAAACTTTGCAAAGGTATCTTCATGCCACACAGACCTCACCAATACCTGCATGATATCAAGGGATTTAAATATAGGCTTTGCTACGTTAGGAGCGCCCGTGATTTCGCAATTCCGCAACTCTAAAATACGGCACATCAATCCCTTGCCCGTGAAGCTCATAATTGAAGATTTTCCACGTACGCTCACCGGCTCATTGGACGGATATATTTCCGCTCTAAATCATGCAAGAAAAAGAATTCACGAAGAGCTTGTGGTTCTAAACGAGCTGCGCTTCGAGCCCATGCCGCACCAGCTTGAGGTCGCAAAGAGGGTAATCTATGACATGGATTGCAGGGCAATTCTAAGCGACGACGTTGGGCTAGGCAAAACCATCGAAGCGGGTCTAATTGTAAAAGAAAAACTAATTAGGCAAGAGATTAGCTCTGCGCTCGTACTAGCACCTGCATCATTGGTGCATCAATGGCATGCAGAGCTATTGGAAAAATTCGGTGTGCAATTTGAAATAGCCACCACGCCAGATGGCTTTGAAAAAAACTGGGTTGTAGCCTCAATTCACTTGGCAAAGAGGGCCCCGTACCGCGATATAATCACGAGTAGAGCATGGGATATGCTCGTGGTAGACGAAGCGCATCATGCAAAGAATCCAAGCACCCAAAACTATCGACTTTTACGTGCTATCAATACAAAATTTATGCTATTGCTAACTGCCACCCCAGTGAGCAACACACTTAAAGAGATTTACTATTTAGCAGATCTTCTCAGGCCCGGGATATTTGGTACATACCGTGAGTTTGAAGCTGCATATTTCACAGACAAGAAAGGGCAGAGCATAAAAAATCAGGAGAGCTTGAGAAAGAAGCTAGGCAAGATAATGGTGCGCAACAGACGCAGGGACGTGTTTGTAGATTTTACCGAGCGTGTGGTAAAAACTCACATAGCAAAGATGCAAGGGCAAGAAAAAGAGCTTTACGAGCATATATTACATTTTCTGCGCAGCGAGGAAAACAAACTTCGAGTTATATCGTATGCGAAAGCAGCTACATCTTCACCTAGAACCGTTGCGAAGATGGCATGGAAAGCACTTGAAAAAGAGAAAAACATGCATGCTAGAGAATCGCTGCTAAAGATATACCGTGCGGGCATGGACTCACCGTTTACCAAGCTAGAGCTTCTGGGCAAGGTGGCAGAAAGCGTAGAAGGTGGCGTGATATTTACCACATACTTGCAAACAATGCACGAGATTGAGCGATTTCTCGCTGAGCAGGGATTTAACGTGCACACGTACCACGGTGGCATGAGCAGAGATGAAAAGAATGACACTATTGAGCGCTTTAAAAGAGAGCGCGGGTTTTTGATAGCCACGGACTCCGGCGGCGAGGGACTGAATCTTCAATTTGAAAATGTGATGATTAACTTTGACCTGCCATGGAACCCAATGCGTGTAGAGCAGAGAATTGGCAGAATTCACAGAATCGGGCAAATAAGAGATGTTTATGTGGTAAATTTAGCGTATGAAGATACCATAGAAGAGCATATACTTCGCATATTAGATAAGAAGATAAACTTGTTTAAGAGTGTAGTTGGTGAAGTTGATGCTATACTTGGCTCGCTAGAACGCAACTTTGAGAGCATAATTGCCGAGATAATAATGCAGTCTGCAAGCAAGGAAGAAATCGCAGAGAAGCTAGACCAGCTTGGCGATAATCTGGAAAGAATAAAGAGCAGCTATGAGCAAGCTATGGAATTTAACGATTCTATATTCTCAGAATTTGAGCTTGGCATCGGAGGTGCATAGATGGACTCGTTTGCCGCCGCCAAGCTGAAAAGAAAGCGCCCAGAGTTTAAAAATGCTAAGCTCATAGATGATGTGTTTGAAAGAGACCGTATTTATCATTCGTTTGCTATAATGGTAAGGTACATAGGCAAAGATTCCAAAGTTGAGCTTAGAGAGTACTTATGGGGCCCAGATGGAAAGCTTGACCCAGATGTTTTAAAAGGTGCTGAATTTGAAGAGATTAAAGAAGAATCGCAGTTTGCCATACCTGATGAGATTTTAGAAGAGATAAAAGCTCGGGGTGAGCGGGAAGAGCAAGAGTTTCAGAAATCGCTTGAAAAAGAGCGCGCAGAGATAATTGCACACCTTGAAAAAGTCCTGATGGAAAAAGAAAGAGAAGAGAAATACGAAGATGCAGAGCGCATAAAAGAGGAAATTGAACGCAGAAAAAATTCTAAGCTACGAGAACTAACTGTAAAAGT
>JALULR010000027.1 GCA_027056155.1 DHVE2 group archaeon | reverse complement strand
GGTGAGCTAGAAACTCCATTTTTCATGCCCGTAGCAACTAAAGCCACGGTGAAGACGCTTACGCCTGAGGACCTTCAAACATGTGATGTTCGTGTTTTAATTTCCAATTCTCTGCATCTATTTCTCAGGCCCGGGTTAGATGTGCTAAACGCGCATGGTGGCTTGCATTCATTTATGCGATTTTCCGGTGCAATATTCACCGATAGCGGCGGCTTTCAGATGATTCGCAAGGGCTTCTTTATTGGTACGGATGAAGAGGGCATAATGTTTCGTTCTCCCTATGACGGAAAGAAGTACAAGTTCACGCCGGAGTTTAGCAAGGAGGTGCAGATGAAGATAGGCAGTGATGTGGCAATGATGCTTGATTACTGTGCAGAATATCCAGCAAGCTATGAAGAGGCAAAAAAAAGTGTTAAGCTTACTACAATGTGGGCGCGTAGATTTCCAAAGCACACGAAGGGCCAGCTTAGCTTTGGAATAGTTCAGGGCTCAGTGTATGAAGATTTACGAGAAAAAAGCGCGAAGGATCTTGCGCAGATGGATTTTGACGGATATGGTATAGGGGGCTTGAGCATTGGCGAGCCTAAAGAGGTGATGCATCACATGGTAAATATTGTTATCGAGCACCTTCCTAAAGAAAAACCTAGGTATCTTATGGGTGTTGGCTCACCCCTTGATATAATAGATGCAGTGAGTGCAGGGGTGGATATTTTTGATTCTGTGTTTCCAACCCGCAATGGTAGGCATGGCACTGCAATCACTTCCAAGGGCATGCTTAACTTGCGCAAGGCTGAGTTTAAAAATGATACACGCCCACTTGACGATGACTGTAAGTGCTATACATGCAAAAATTTCACCCGTGCATACTTGCACCATCTATTGCGAGAAAAAGAGATATTGGGCATGCATCTTCTCTCTTTGCACAACGTGTGTTTTATGATTAATTTTATGAAAAGAATTCGTGAGGAAATAAAGCATGGTAGTTTAGAGCGCTTTAAGAAAGAGCTAGCAAGAGTTTATTGATGCGTCCTCCGCCATAATAAGAGCATCAGCACGATAATCATCGGCGCTATGAGTGTAAATTCAGGTACTGGTACAGAGTTGGGCGGGTAGTACTTTCCCTCTATGTTCTGATTGCTTCCGCTTATGTAATTGTCCCAGACAACTATCATTGTGCTTCCATCTGTGGCACATGCGGGCATCTCTTCATTGTTGCTTGAAGCAGTTATGTTCATCTCATTGCCGCTTGCTGCACCTTCTGTATTGTAAAATCTCAAAAACACATCAGCATTGCCGTTTCTCTGGTCGGAATATGAGAGCATGAATTTATCTGCGGAGAATTTCACAATTACGCGTCCACAATAGCTAGCGTCGTAGTTGTTAATATTATGCGCTTCGCTCACTGTGCCATCGTCGCTTACCATGATGAAATATGCGCCTTTTGCAGAGGAAAATGTGCCATTTCGATATGTTACCATAAACTTGCCGTTGCCACCTGCCACAGAAAGCTGCGATTCTTCTACGCTTGCAGTATGGGAAAAGCTTACCGTGGTAAGCGCACCATCAGTGCCTACAAAAGCGCCGTTAATATCGTAGTTTTCAGTCCAGACTACCAGAAATTTACTGCTCTGAGCATCATATCCCACAGCCACACTGTACTTCTCGGTTGTGCCTGTTGCAATTGTAAATGCATTGCCAAATGTTGCAGTTTGAGTGTTATAAAATACACCTTTTACCTCATTGCGAGTGAGGTTTGCCCATACAATCAAGAGCTCATGGTTTCCATACACTACATCAACACTCTTATTTGCATCGTTGCTTAGCGTGATTGCAGAGGTGGCGTTTGCGCTTGTGGGCTTGACAAATCTAAGCAATATTTTGTGATACTTTAGCACACCCGAGCTCGTGGCATAATCGTACGATAGCGCCGTGAAATTTTTTCCATCGGGATTATATGCGGTTTTTACACCTGCGCCGTACTTATATATTTCCATCTCTTTGCCTTGCGTACCTGTAGAAGAGTTTACAAAGTATCCGTATATATAATTCCCGTTTTCGTAAGCTACAATATAGTTGCCGTTTCCATAGCTTGTTGATGGTGCAGTGCCCTCGTGAGATTTTAAGTATGTGGAATTATCACCAGTGGTATTTGTGTTTGAAGCCCATCTTACAAGATTGACCCCGAGTGTAGAATCATCGTATTCGCTCCACCCATCATAGAGTTTATCCCCGCTGTTGCTAGAATCCGCACTGCCATCGTCGAAAGTTGATGAGTCCCCATGCACAACCACGCGCCAAGTACCATAGTACGAGTATGCAAGCACGGGATATGCAGTTCCATTTATTGACTGCTCTGCGGCAATCTTGGCGTTTCCACTTACTTGCATTGTAGTGCCAGACCAAATTCCAAACGAATTTACGTTGTCTGTAAGTACGGGTACGGAGTTGATATTATTTACCACATTATTGCTTCCCACCCCTGCCTCCGTGGAAGTAAGCGTAATATTAAAAATGCTGCCAAATTCCAGATTTTCATTCCAGATATGCCAAGAATCCCACCCATTGTTGTTTCTATCAGACCGGTTGTGGTCTGCTATGTATACCAAGCCACCACCACTATGCACAAAATTTATAATTGCGTTTTTCTCAGTTGCGGAAAAGTTATCTTGCGGCTCGGGTATAACTAGTACATTGTATCCCTGCAGCTCGTTAAGCGTGAGCTCGCCCGTGCCGGTGCCTAAAGAATCTACAGTAAACCCTGCGTTACGCAACGCATCTGCAAAGTTAGAGTACGCGCCATCAATTGTCCAGTCTGCATTGCCCGCATCTTCATCTTTTGTGAAGTCGAATAGCACCTTGGGAGCGGTTTTTTTCATAATATCCTTATTGTTTATTCCGCGTGCCGTGTTAGTGTGTATGGGTAGCAATGTAAGTATCAGAATATCTATAACTATAATTGCTATTGCCAATTTTAAGTATTTTACATTTCTATTTTTTAGACCAAGCATTGAAATTGATTAAGCATTATGATATAAAAGAGTTATCTACGCGAGTGCTCACCTCTTTGTATTGTTATTGCATAAATAAAAGTAATATTCAAAAACTTACCTTTTTTGGAATTAGCTACTACTATGTATTTGGCTAGCGAGATAGGAACTATATTTCCTATAGTTGCCCGCTTGCTTTTAACGGTGGGATTCTTAAGAGGATAGTAATCTTTAGCGCCTGCAGAGCCATCGAGTGGATAATCCCAATCTACAATGCCATCTCCATTTTGATCGTTGCTTGCATCGTTATTTGCCCAATCATACCAGTAGTTTCCTGCCTTTGTAGTGTTCCAGCAATTGTGTGTGCCATTGTCCATAGCTTGCACATGTGCGGTGCTAAAGCTTGAGCCTGAGCCATCATTGTAGTAAAATGAGTTTTCGTATATGTGATTGTACGACCCATTATAAATGCAAATTCCATAGTACTCACTGCTCATTATCTCGTTTCCATAAATCATGTTATGGTATGCATAATATAGAAAAATTCCATCTTCATTTCCGTCTATTGAATTATTAGCGATGGTATTTGTGGAGGAAGAGACTATATCAATTCCCTCTTTGTTCGACACTATGGAGTTATTAGAAACTATATTGCCTGAGGAAGATTGAATGAGCACTCCGTAGCTGTTATTATTTATGGAATTGTTAAAGACTAATACATTATAGGAAGAATCGTAAATATAAATTCCCCCTACGTTCTGATAAATCTTATTGAATTCTATTGTGTTGCCTGAGAGATGGGAGAGGAAAATACCAGAACCATTATTTTTATAAATTGAATTTCTTATGATAATATTATTTTTTACACTCCCTTCCATGCGTATGCCTTGTATTCGATTCATAAAAATTTGGTTTCCTTCAATGGTATTATTTGTAGACCCTCCTATATTTAGACCACCCATACTATTATTGTATATCTGGTTGCTAGATATTGTGTTGTTACTTCCCGGGTACAAATTAATTCCATATTGATTGTTGTTAATCGTATTATTTGCAATGGTATTGTTATCCGCGTATTCTAAATACACACCGTCTTCTATGTTGTTGTGTACCGTGTTATATGTGATTATATTAATAGATGAATAATAAGCAAATATACCAATTTTCTCCTTGCTGATGTTATTTAGATTTATGATATTAAAGTAGGATTGGTACAAATAAATAC
>JALULR010000026.1 GCA_027056155.1 DHVE2 group archaeon | reverse complement strand
GATCTAAGACCTTGCCAATATAGCTTTTTCTCGACACGCCAATAAGGAGAGGATAGCCGAGACACTTAAAGCTTTCGAGTGATTTAAGAAGCATCAGATTATCCTGCACGCGCTTTCCAAATCCGATTCCCGGGTCTAGAATTATTTTATCTTCTTCAATGCCCGCACTCTTTGCAAACTCTGTGCGCTCTCGGAAAAACGCGCTTAGCTCGCCAACCACATCCTCGTAGCTAGGATTCATCTGCATATTTTTCGGCTCGCCCTTCATGTGCATGATTACTACCGCCGCACCGTATTCGCTTATCACTTTTGCCATGCCCTCCGTGCGAAGCCCGTATATGTCGTTTACTATGCTTGCCCCTCTTTTTAGAGCTTCTTCCGCCACCTTCGGTTTGTATGTATCAACTGAGATGGGTACTTTGAGCCCGTCAAGCGCATCAAGCACAGGTACAACCCTGCGCAGCTCTTCTTCTTCGCTCACTGGTGATGAAAACGGCCTCGATGACTCGCCACCTATGTCAATTATATCTGCGCCTTCTTTTACCATCTGCTTCACTCTCTCTACCGCAGTTTCTACTTTATCGTACTTTCCACCGTCGGAGAAAGAGTCGGGAGTGACATTGAGTATGCCCATTATCTTAAACGGCTCTAGATTCATAATCCCGCTAGGTAACCGCACTTTTTCCTCCTTGTTCAAATTTTCAATGCAGCTTTCTATCTCCTCTGATATATCCTTGCCCTTAAATGGCTGGAGCTTCATCTTCTTTGTTAATATTTCAAACTGCCGCGCAGTGCCAAACAGAATTGCAGAGGTCTCATTACAGCTCAACGATGCAGTGCACCATGGCAGCGCACACTCCATGCCCGCTGCAAGCGCCTCCTGCTTGAGAATAAGCGCGCCTTTCAGAGGAACATTGTCAATGCGGAGCTTGTAAAATCTGCCCTTTTTTGCCATAATCTCTATGCCCTCATGCGTGACTCCAATCCTGCGCATCTCTTTTTCTAGCTCTTGCACCGTGCGGGTATTGAACATAAAAAAGGAGAAAAAGACGCGGTGCTTTAACTTTTCTCTTTGATGTGCACGTCCATCTGCGGAAACGGTATTTCGATTCCGTTCTCTCTAAACCGCCTCAAAATCTCCTGCGTAAGCTCGCCTTTTACGGTCCAGTAATCGGCGGTCTTTGCCCACGCGCGAAGCTGCAAATTGATTGATGAATCCGCAAGCTGCGATATGACCACGCTCGGTGCCGGCTCATCTAGCACCAGTGAATTGTCGTGCATCATCTTCATAGCAGTGCCCAGTGCCTTGCTCAAATCTGCGCTGTAGGATATGCCTACATCCACATCTACCCTGCGTACCGGCTTGCGCGTGTAGTTGATTATCGTTGCACCCCAGATTAGCTTGTTTGGAATCATGATGTACTTGTTGTCCGGCGTGGTAAGCGTGGTAGACATAACGCCCACCGCCTCAAGGGTGCCCGATACACCGTTTACTTCAATATAATCTCCAATATCGAACGGCTTGAGCATTGCGAGCCAGAACCCTGAGAATATGTTGGTCATTGTATCTTGTAATCCAAAACCCAAAATCAAGCCGATTATTGCCGATAAACCAAGCACAATTGCGCTTACGTCCACATGCACAATGGGCAACACTGCAAGAAGCACAAACACTATTAAAATCGCTTTTAAAAACCTAGCCAAGAACTCAATTAGCAGCTCTGGCAGCTTTGTACGTTTCAGCGACTTTTTAAATGCCCAGATTGCTATAACTACCACTACGTACCCAATTAGAAAGGCAATTATTGCAATTATAATTTCCATAACAGATGCACCTATGTACGGCAGCGGAGTGTCTAGATTATAACCAAAAATTTCGATGGCCATGATGTTTAGTAATTGCGTATGTTATAAAACATTTTTGAATAAGTGGAGAATTATACATTGTTATGCGTTGACACGGCAGAGAAAACTTATTAAACCTGAATCTATATATCTCTCCCGTGATGAATATAGCCCCGTTGGGCGTGAAAAACCTAGACGAATTTGTGCCCGGAGTAGGTGCAACATCGTTAAATCTCGTATACGGACCCCCGGGTATAGGCAAGACTATATTTGCAATGCAATTTTTAGCTTATGGAGCTAGAAGGGGTGAAAACGCGCTTTATATTTCTCTTGATGAATCTGCTGGCGATGTGCGTAGGGATTTTGAGAATATGGACATATTCATAGACGAGCTGTATGTATTCGATGCTGTGCCCATCACCGCGGGCAAGGCGGAAGTTAAGCCTGTAAGAGAGGTAACTCCAATCACCAAGCTTTCGCGAATGAAAGACATAGGCAAGAAAAAGACGTTATTCGAGGCGGATATACTCTCACTAAAATCCACACTAAAAAACGTTTTTGACCGCATCAAGTTTGATAGGGTAGTAGTCGATTCTATTACTGCATTGCGGTACTTTTATATGCGTGGCATCATTCCGGACTCTGGTGTGCATTCGTTTATTCGCTTTTTACTCACAAACTCAAATGCAGCGGTTCTGATAACTGCCTTGGATTTTGACGACCTAATGCTAGAAAAATCCATTGTAGATAGCGTGTTTAAGTTTGAGCGGGATAGAAAAGGCACGCGGATGGTGGTGGAAAAATCTACAACGAGCTGCGCCCTTGATGTTATACCGTTATCCCTTACAAAGAGCGGCTTTGCGGTTGATGAGAAGTTTTATTTAAAGTATATAAAAGGGAGGAGTAGATAATGAAGGTAAAGTTTGGAGTCACGGGCTTGGACAAGATGCTCAACGGTGGGCTCATCGATAGCCGCGTGTATCTTTTAGTGGGTAACACGGGTGCGGGCAAAACTCTGTTAGCGTTGCGCTTTCTTCTAGAAGGATTGATGAACGATGAGAACTGTCTCTATATTGCTGTAGATAAGCCTCCATCATTGACGCTTCAAGCGGCTATGCTGGGATTTGGCTGGAACTTGAGCCAGCTCCAGATTATGGACGCAGTGCCCAGTGAGGCGCTCTATTCAACTACGCCTTCTATCAGAGATATAACCGCAAAGGGCGAGATTACCAGTGCGCAGGGAAACAAAAAGAAGGTAGAAAAGGGAGAGTTAAGCGTGGAAGGACTGAGCATTAAGCTTTTGGACCATATGAAGAGCATACGCTATCAGAGGATAGTGCTTGACTCTCTGAGCATATTTAAGAAGTTTGCCGTGGAGGAGGATAAAGCGCTTATGGGAGTGCACAAGTTATTTAATTTCTTGGCGCAAACCAAGGCCACTACTCTAATCACAAGCTCTCGCAATGTAGATTTGCGTGCTGAGTACTTGTTAAGCTCGGGTGTTATAGAAATAGAGAAAAAACTAGGTACCAACGGCTTTGAGCGGTATATACAAATTACGAAGATGCGAGGCACAGACTACGATACCAAGCAAAAGCGAATGTATATCACGGAAGATGGCATATTTGTGCTGAGATGAAACTTTATATACCTTAAAATTTATAATCTTTTGATGAGCTACAAGATTCCCAGCGATGATGAGGTTTCGGAACTCGTGCTAAAGGTTATGCGCGTAAAACGCGTGGTAGAATCGCAAGCACAGCTTTTAAATGAGGTGCTCGTTCATTTGCAAATGCGTAATCCAGAGTACAAGCTTACCGGGCAAAGATTGCGCAAGCTCGCAATGCGCATTCCTGAGATTCATGTGGAGATAAGATGCAAAGATACAGACATATTGGTGGATAATATGGATACATGCCCCGTATGCGGCTCTAAAATGGAGCGTGTTGAAAACATGACTCTTGAAGGAAAGAAGATAGTAATCGGGTTTAAATGCACATTTTGCCCGTACTGGACTGGCCGAAAGCTTCGCGTGCCCATTCGCTATATATTCCGATTGTACTAGACCCAGCCGATTCTATCAAGCTCACGCTCTTTCTTTGTTTTCTTCTTAAACTCTTTGTAATGCTTCTTGCATAGATGCACCTTTGTGCCCTTGCCGCCAAGGCTGAAAATACGCTCTGCCTTCTTTCGCGCCACGGTCTTAACCGCTTCTTCTTCGCATCCAATTACATCGCATGTCTTTTTTTCGCTCATGCGGGGGTAATCGAGTTTTGAGGTTAAAAAGTTTATTGAAGTGCAGTTTGTGCAGAATACGCCAGTAATTGTTATATCTATCTTTGTATTGGAGCAGTAGATGAAGTGCTCAAGATGCAACAA
>JALULR010000025.1 GCA_027056155.1 DHVE2 group archaeon | reverse complement strand
CGAGATACAAGAAAAACAAGATTTTTATCATTTATAACAATAATTTCTGTTTTGGGAATCGCAATTGGAACTTCTGCACTTATTACTGTTCAATCAGTAATGGACGGATTGCAAAACCACATGAAAAACACAATTCTCGGAGCTTCACCTCATATTTTAATTGAAAACAAAACAGGAGAAATAAACAATTACTCTAATTTTGAAAAAAAAATAAAAAATATTTCAGGAATAAAAGGAATAACACCTCTAATTTCTGCTGATGTAATGTTTTCCGCAGCAAGTGATATGACAGGAGTTTCTTTAAAAGGAGTCAATTTAGCCTCTTTAAACTCTGTTTTTGCTTTGCAGATGGTGGTTAATATGAAATATGGTGTATTTGCTGGTTTGCTTGCAGGCATAGTGGTTGCTACGTTGCTAATGCAAATTTATCCAATGGTTGGAATAAACTCTCATAATGAACATCCACAGCTTGTTTTGCGTGAGTACAGGGAAACACTGAAAATAGAGGGAAACGATAATTTCACGGCGGAGAACGGAGTTAGAAGCGGGAATGGAACTCAGGAGAATCCGTATGTAATATCTAACTGGGTAATTGACGCACACGGGAATAGCACGGGTATATATGTGGGCAATACAACAGCGTACTTTATAATTGAGAACTGCACAGTGAGAAATGCAAGCTATTACTATTCCAATCCCATGTCAGGAGCTGCCATCTTGCTGTACAATGTTTACAATGCATCAATACGTAATGTTAGCGCATACGATAGTGATGATGGAATAGCGATTTACAATGGCGGTGACAATTTAATTTCCGAGGTGAATGTTACCAACGACACTTCTGGAGTTTTTATCAAAAATAGCAATCATAACAGATTGGAAGGTGTGCACGGGTTTATTAATTTATATGGATTAAAGCTTGAAGGTTGGAGCTCATCTGATTACGGTGCATATAACGTCATTGTTAATTCTACTTTTAAAAGAGGAAGCATATATGTAGATAGCTGCATACATACCCTATTTGATAATGTTAGCGTGTATAATTCCTCAGATAACGGAATTGATATAGAAAGCGGAAGGTACATAGAAATCAGAAACTCGACAATCTCATACACAGGTGGCTCTGGAATTTACATGTACAATTCTTATTATAACAACATAACCAATGTAGTTGCGAGTCACAACGGACAGGGTGGTGTATACCCTTATGTAGCAGGTATAGCGTTAGAGAGCTCAAATAGGAATAAAATAGTTGATTTGCGTAGCGATAATAACGTATATGGGGTGTCTATTAATCATGGAGAATACAATGTTTTTGATGGTGCAAATTTGAGCTCAGATAAATATGGATTTGATGTTTCAACTACCAATCACAATCTTATTTTAAATTCTACTGTGTGGAACGCATTAGATACGGCAATTTCAATCACCAGCTATTCCGGAGGATATGGGGTATACAATGAGCTAAAGAATGTGAGCGTTATAAATACCAGTGGCGAGGGAGTATATACAGACCATGCTGATGGCACCAATATAACCTCATCAAAAATTGAAGGAAAAATGTACATGGAGCTGGGAGACAATAACACGGTTAGAGACTCAGATGTATACGGAGATATTCACCTTCAGTATCAAACTTACGGTATAATTGAAAACACCTCGTTGCATGGTGGCAGCATATTAATTGACGGCTCTATGGAAGAGTATAGCACTCAAACAATTAAAAATACCACCGTTAATGGCCAACCAGTCTATTACTTTAAAAACAGAGATTTAAGGGGCCACAATATTCCAGATTCTCTCGGGGAATTAATTGCTGTAAATGTCACAAATCTCAGCATGAGCAGAATGAGCATCTCTAATGCCACCGTTTCAGTTGTATTGGGATACTCCTCACATGTAGAGCTTGAAAATATGAATATTGGCAACATGACAAAGTACGGTATTTATGCTGTGCACACGGATAACATAACAATTTCAAATTCTACATTTGCAACAGGCGACGCCACTGGGATTGATTTGGAGCACTGCGAGAACATATCCATTAAGAGCAGTATACTAAATAAAAACGATGAGGGTATGTATATCAGCTACGGCAAATACGCGATTTTTGATAATATCACTGTGCAAAACAACAGCTGGCGTGGTATATACCTTTATAAATCCTCACACATGTATTTAGACACCATAACTATCTCTGGCAACGAGAATGGAATAGCGGCGGACGGCGGTGAGAGCATTGATTTAGACAATATCTCCGCAACGAACAACGAGAATCCAATTTCCATAGATGGAGGGAGAAATAACATCGTTGAGAACTCGCATATATGGAACAATAGCTACGGAATTCGGGACGAATACACAAATGGAGATAAAATTATTAATTCAACAATAGAAAATAATAGTGGAAATGGGATCTATGTGGATGATGGAAATTATTTCCATGCTCTAAACATAAAGGCCATGTACAATGATGGATATGGTATATTAATAAAAGGCGCTCATAATTTTGTTGAGAGAAGCGAATTTATGAAAAATAAAAAAGTGGATATTGAAATAGAAGGTGATAATACGAGCGTTTTTAACACAAAACTCGCTGACACGGGGGTTGGCATAAATATTAAATCTGAACGAAACACCATATACGGAAATGAAATGCACAACGAAGGAATCGTCATTTACGGCGCTCGCTCGGTTTTTAAATCTCAGCAAATAGGAATTAATAACACTGTGAATGGTAAAAAAAGTATATTACTACAGTAATGTAAATTTAAATAATTTCTCAGTACCCACCGATGCGGGAGAGCTAATAGGTGCAAATATCTCGTGGCTAAGACTGGAGAATTTAAGCCTCGCAGGAGGTAGTGTCGGCGTGGAACTCGCTTACTCTTCGCATATTTTCATAGAAAATAACACGATTAGAGATAATACATGGAACGGTATGTATCTATCGCATGTGGAAAACGCAACCATAAAGAACAGCACTGTACGAGAGAATAGATACTTGGGCGTGGATACATATTACTACACCGGAAAGGGTATAGTGCTCAAGAGCACAAGTAATGTGATAATAGAAAACAATTCAATACTAATGAACGAAGAGGATGGTGTGTTTATAGGTAAAGAAAGTAGTTATACACTGATAATTGGAAACGTTATAGCTGAAAACGGCGGATACGGTGTGAACATTGGTTGGAATGGTGGAGAGAACAATACGATTTATGCAAATACTTTTTACTATAACTATCATTCTGGAGATGATTATGGCTATTATTCTCAGGCCCATGATGGGAGCAAGAACAACATTTGGTACAATAATGCAACGCATCGTGGCAATTACTGGCGTGACTGGGCTAATAACAACGATACGAACGATCAGAATCCGCATGATGGCATAGTAGACTGGGCGTACTATATCTCCGGAGGCGCAGAGGATAAATATCCTCTCAAAAATAAGAGTGAAGCTGTATCGGTGCCGCCAACTGCACCTCGTGCTCTATACGCTATCTCGGGAGATGGATATATTATGCTTGAATGGGACGCACCGGAGGAAGAGGGCACTTCTCAGATCATGGGATATCGCATATACCGCAACGGTACATTGATAGCCGAGGTTTCCAACACATCATACATAGATGACAACGTTATACCGGGTATTAACTACACATACTATGTAAGAGCAGTCAACGCTGCGGGAGAGAGCGCACGAAGCAACGAAGTTAGCGCGGCAGCGAGCAGCACGGTGCCGGAGTTCTCGCAGGTTTCGGTTCTCCTTGCCATTGTAATCATTCTAGCCGCGCTTTGGAAAAGAAAATGATTTTCAAATTTTGCATTTTCCCCTAAATTCTCTCTTTTTTCTACTATTTGTGAAACCTTTTGTAATGGATAGTTAGTAGCTAACATGAAGAATCATATTTTTGCGGGCAGGAAAATTTGATATTCTGTGGGAATTTACAAAAACTCTTGCCGATGATAAAAAATAAATAACGCATTGTGATACAGTCGAACAAGCGGAGGTTACCGAGCTAGGTCAAAGGTGCCAGATTCAGGGTCTGGTCCCGTAGGGGTTCGCCGGTTCGAATCCGGCCCTCCGCACTGCACCATGCTCATACAAGGTTTTTATCACAGCTAATCTGCTTGTCTGACTCCCTTTATCATTTTAGGTTTAAATGTTTCACGTGTTTATATGTCCTAATCACAATATATAATTGCATGGTGTAGAGAAAAATATATATATGCCCTGTTGTTATATGAGCAAGTGGTTAAAATGACCGAAGAACCAAAAAAAGAAGAAAATAAAGAAGGTGAAGGAG
>JALULR010000024.1 GCA_027056155.1 DHVE2 group archaeon | reverse complement strand
TTCCATGGGTGTCTTCAAAGTACACTTTTACCTCATGTGGCCCATCTGCAAGCACAAATGAGGGCACTGCATAAAGTATGGATACTCTAGCACCTGCATTGTTGAATATTCCTGTTCTTATAGAAGGTATTTTAATTCCATCTATCCACCATGTTGCATTCTTAGGTAGGTTATATATTCCTCCGCTGGTGTTCCATTGTACTGAGAGCGTAGGTTGTGTTTCGTTAGTAACAGTGTTTGGATGCGGTGAAATAGGCTTTGCAGATACAGACCTATTTTGTTGCAATGCAGTAAATGTTATTTGAACAGGATATGCGCCACCAGAGCCCTCTGGGCCAAAGTATACTGTATCTACATAAGTTCCAGCAGGTATATTGTAACCTGTGAAATTGTACGTTATGTTAAATGATTCTAGAGTGCCAGGAGTGATTCCGGTTGGAAGATTAGTTAGGTTAAGCACTGGAAGATTTGGCAAGCCTTCGTAAGATGTGAGATTAAATGTACAACCTGGTGCTACATTGTAAGCGTCTACATCTGCAAGCCAGTACGGATGTGCGCTAGGATTTGTTATGACTACTGTTTCATCGCCGCTGCTTGTAGCCGAGCTAATGCCGGAGTAATAGAAATTCACACCGTCATCGCTGTAGTACATGTATAAATCAATGTCATCTGTATTGGGTCCCGAGGGCACAATGCTTCTTGCGTTTACCATTAGATATGTCCAGCCCGAGGTCATATATGTAAAGTGTATGTGCTCACCAGTACTTATGGGTATGTTGTTTTTAGAATCTACATATAGCATGGGCATAACTGCCGTGTCAAGCTTGCTCGTAGTTGTGTGCGTAGTAAATGATATCTTCTTAGAGCCAGATAGGCCGATTACTGAGCCCACTGTAATATGCGGGTTTTGGGGTGTGTATGTAGTAATGTACACTTTAACAGAGAAACTTTCTGAGGCGTTTATTCCAGAGAATAGTACATTGTGCAGCATTATTTCAACAAGTCCATTTTGAAGTGGTGCGGCTATGACTTCTCTTGCACCACCACTACTAGTTTGCCATGCGTACATTCCATTTTTGATGTACATGTCCGCACTCATTGCAACGGGAACTTCTGTGTATGGGCCAAATATGCCTGGATAGTTGTCTGATAAAGCGTCGCTAGCATTCTCTAGCAAAAATGCGTCTATGTCCGTAAGGTTGCTTTGCCATGATACATCGACAGTTAGATACGCATTATTGATATTTACATTGCTCGTTACATTTAGGAAGAAGAACCGCCAATCTCCTGCTTCTGCTCTCCACATCCAGTCATAGAGCCCGCGAACATGGCTGTTTTCGTACAGATAGGTGTTGTAGTCGCTTAGGTTTTCACCGCCGATATGGACTACATCACTCAACGAGCTTATTTGTGCGGCAACAAACGCTACCACTGGCACAGATGTTGTGTGATTTCCATCAAACACGAAAATCTTTCCCTCGTATATGCCCGGCAGCGCGTTGTTTGGTACTGTTAAACTTGCAGTTAATGTTGCTGTGCCGTTGTTTCCATTGACTTTTATATTATTCGCGCTAAGCGAGAGCCAGCTCCAATTTACTGCTTTGTAACCTACAAGCTTCACATGAAAATCTATGGGCACGTTTTTGTTTCTTATTACTCTAAGCTGATACATCATGTTGCCGTGTATGCGCTTCATAGGGTCGTGGAACATGACATCAATAGTGTTGCCCTGACCCGCGCTTACTTGTATCCTCATTCTAGCAGTCGAATTGAGATAATCCCACAAGTACGCGATGTTATAGTATATATTTGGGTCTTGGTGATATACATCACTCGCCGAATCAAGGGAAGTATAGTTGGTATATGCTATAACTTGAAGCAAGTCTGTATCGCTTGGAATGCTCATGTTTGACAAGTTAAGCCATTCACTTACGTCTCTCCATGTGCTTGGGTCATTATCAGCGCCCTTGGTATACTTTAATGTTATATTCTTTTCGTATGATAGTTTGTATATGCCTGTGGAAACACTTACATTAGCGCTGTGCGTGGCGTTCCAAGCCTCGTTTTTCAGATATATTTTCTTGGTCAATGTCTCGCCGGGATACATTATTCCTGCAAACATTGGCGAAGTTACCTTGTTGTATGTACCCGCGTTCCATATATTCGGCGATACTGTTACACCGCCCTTGCCTAGAATCATGTTAACTGCATAGCTTATATTCATCCAGCCCGGACCCTGTGATAGTGGGTCATAGTTGTGGTCGTCTGCCGATGAGAGAAGAATATTTTTCGCAGTCCATATGTCCGGATATGTGCCGTAAGTTTTGTAGTAAGCATCGTATATTAGCGCGAGACCTCCGGCAGCTACGGGCGTAGCCATCGAAGTACCAGAAAATAGGTCAAAGTGCATTGAGCCATCTCCCACATAGCCGTACATGTCTGGATAGTTTAGTGCCATTGGCGTAATTCCAAACTCACCCGTTGCTAGAATGTCAGGCGTGGCTTTTCCATTGGCGAATGGGCCTCTAGCGGAGAAATCAACAACGTCTCCATAGTATGAATCGTACTTGTTGCTATCTCCAAACAGTATTTGCCTGTATCCCATCTCGCTTCCTGCGCCCACGCTTATTGCATCTTGCACCGCGGGTGATGTTGCTGTACCGTATCCCGGCCCCCCGTTTCCGAGTGCTACAAGGAACGATGTGTAAGGAGCGCCCATGCCGTTTACTATTGGAAATACCACTGCTACGTACTCCATTATTCTATCTTCCATCGTATCCCAGCCGTCCCAGTGTACAAAGGACGAGCCCCAAGAGTTCGATGAAATCTGAGCATCGTCACCGTCGTAGAACCAGAAATCATTACCCATCTGTGCAAATATCCACTCTGTAATCCCGTCCATCCAGAAATGCGGCTCGGCTATTATTTTTGCTTGTGGCGCCATTCCTATTCCCGCTCCGCCGATAGTCACGCCTCTTGATGCGGCATTAGCAGCGCAAGCGGTGCCGTGAGGATAGTCATCAAAATCGCCTTCAAATGCTACTAGGTTTCCATTGCCAGGCACTCTGTTTGGCACACCGTTCCACCATGCAAACATATCAGAACCCGGCAATGTGCGATTTCCATCAGCTATGAAGTAAATCATGCCTCCGGACCAGTCTGGATATCCATCTCCACCATTCCACATTCTTGATGTCTTTTTGCTCGTAGCGTTGTAATCATCTCTATATGCTACTGGACTCGTTTTGTTAGTTGGTTTTTCGTCGGTAAAATCGTAATTTAGGTTCAAATCCACATATACTGTGTCGTAAGTGTAGTTTTTCTTTGAATCGACTAGCAAGACTGCAGGGATCTGATGGAAATACCGTAAATAGTTATATGTCTCAGGGAGCAGTCCAAGATGGAAATAGCCGCTAGCTGAGTGTATACCTTTAACGTTGTAATAGTGGCCGTTGAAGTAAACAGTTCCATTTGACAGCTCGGTGGTATTGTAAGATGTATTTACGTACCAGCTTGGTGTTCCGTATGTGTTATATGCGTCTATTCCTGTAACATTTGCTTCGAGATAAAGAGCCATTGACCATGAATCATATACTATTGGCCAGCCGTAATACGGAGAACTGGGATCATTATCTACAGCCCATGCGCCATATAGATTTGGCTGTGCAAAATCAACACCAGTATCTACGATAGATATAGTAACATTTGAACCCATGATGCCGTCTAGCCAAGCGTCCTGCGCGCCATGGTGAAGAGTTTGATAGATACCCCTATTTTTAAAGTTAATGGGATTTAGTACATTGCCTATTTTTCCGTTTATCAATTTGTTTCTTAGCTGAGAAGTTACTTCTGTCTGTGCCTTTGGGTGGTTGAATATTTTTAGCACATTAGGATTCTTAGCAAGAGCTCTTATTTCCTTCGGACTCAGTAGTTTAAGGCTCACTTTTATTGGCGAATTAATTGTATGCTTTCCGTCTAGGGTTCTTAGTCCTCCGCCAGTATTTTTAAGTACTACATATACCCATTTTTTCTGGTTATCTGGTGTATTTTTTAATAGTTTATCCAGTGTTGGGGTTATCTTCGGTCCCTTTTCCAAGCCTTTTATGAATTTGTTTACGTTGTATTTCTCGATATTCATGCTTGTGTGCACTGCTTTTACATTGTTTGTTGCAGGGTGTGTCTGGGCAAAGAATACCGCAGAAAACACCGATATGACAGCTATTGCTGCAATCACTACAGTCATATATTTTGTAATTTTTCCGTCTTTCATAACAAATCCCTCCAGATGAGGTATTAGCGGATAATTGAGCATGTATATAT
>JALULR010000023.1 GCA_027056155.1 DHVE2 group archaeon | reverse complement strand
GTATAGATTTATCCCTCTATATTTGTTTTTCTCTATAATATTGCCATACACGCTGTTGTGTGTAGCTGATGCAAAGTATATTCCATTCTGTGTGTTTTCACAAACGGTATTGTTAATTATTGAGCTGTAATCACCATGCATTGAAAATCCAGACATGCCATTATTGCATACTGTATTATTGTAAAATATATTGTAATTGCTTCCTGAGTATATGTATATTCCGTCCTCATTGTTTTCTTGTATTGTGTTGTTGTCTATTCTTATGTGTGTGGCGTATTCTAATCTTATCCCAACTTTGTTTTCAGTAATATTATTTTCTTCGATTTTCCCATTGATTGAGTTATAGAGTAATATTCCAACAGTAGAATTGTGAATGTAGCAGTTTATGATTATGAAATAAACTGTTGTGTTTCCTATATAAATCCCCTCTGTACTTTTGTCTCCTTTTATCTCATATCCTGAAATTATATAGGGGCTATCATTTGTTCCAGTACCCTTCCAATGCTCGCTATTTGCCATATTTGCAAATTCTGTATTGCTGTTTATTCTTATAGATTCATGATAATTATATTTTGTTTTTATCCATGTGTGGCTTTCCAAGTATGTTGCTTTATATACCTGAGCACCACTAGCCACTCCACCAAGTATGCTTCCGATTATAAAAGCCACTAATATGCCTATATATAGCGTATTGTGCCTCATGAGTTGGTATATGCCTAGGATGCATAAAAAGTTTTGGAGTTCTATATTATTACTTGTGCAATTATGCACGTGCTTTTACTTTAATACTTGCTCTATGACCTCTATAACCCTATCCGAGTAATGTCCGTCCGGGTGCCCGTGTATGAATTGCAAGCATCTTTCGTAGAATTCTCTGTTAGGTATATAATTCTCGCACAGAGCACGTACCAACTCATTTCTCAGCTCTTCCTCCGTATGAACTTTCACACCGGGGCGTAGCTCCGGCGGCACTTCAGGCTTGGCATTTTCCACGCGCTCTTCTAGAAAGTATTTCCGATTAACATCTAAAAAAATGATAGGCCTGCGTGTGACCAAAAAATCTGTGTATGTAGAAGACCAGTCGGTGATGAGAACATCGCTCACCGCCAATATGCTCTGTACCTCGGGATACTGCTCCATTGGCACAATTTTGAGGTTTTTTACTCGGCCCGCAATTTTTTTAAGTTTTTTTCGGTCGTATTGCGTGTACGGGTGCGGCCGCACTAGAAAGAGGGTGTTATGCTCTTTCAAGAATTTAGCCATGTGCTCAAGGCCTTCGTAAGGGTCACCCCAAGGCCAGAGTCCCAAATCATAAGTGGGCGCATGTAGCACTACTTTATTATAATCTGTAGGAAGATGCAGCTCTTCTAAGATATCTCTACGCTCTTTTTTTAGGTATTTTAGCAGCGTATCTAGTCTTGCAAAGCCAGTAGCGTAGAGTTTATCTTCAGGTGCACCCCAGAGCACCACATGCCTCTCTTTAATGCTCTCTGATGACACGCAGGTAGCGGCATATATATCGTATTCTCTATCTGTGCCCCTTGTGGCTTTTGGACCCACACCATGCTCAAGCTGTATTTTTCTGATTGTTTTGTATTTTCCCTGTAGAAATACGGGAAGATTCATGGCTCCGCGATGCGCGAGAACCCACAGCTCGGCATTTATGTATTTATCTATGGCTAAAATTCCATGTTTGTATAGCACAGGCAATCCTTTTTTTCTAAGTTTGAGAAATTCTACAACACTGCCAGTCATCCAATACGGCTCGTATTTTTTCAAATTTCTCTCGAGCATTCTCTCAAACACCGCACGGGGGTTGCCTGCGTACCTAAGGTTAGTGGATATTATTATTTTCCTCTCCTTTTTTATCTTTTTATACCCTCTGGCAGTGAGGGTTTGAAGAGGGATAAAGAAAAGCTTAACTAAATTATCAAAAAAAGAGCCTTGGGAAATCATCGATAGTAATTCTTGGATTTTGCCATTATCATTCTTCATCTTTCTCACATGTGGTATTGCTGCCTTAGATTATTGCAAGAGTATATTAAAAATATTCGCACACTTTGGTGCAAAAATTTAAACCTCTGTTCCAATATACATATCCAATGGTACGGGTAGTAATTGTCCGGGCGCATCAAGTTGTTATGGACCCGCGGGTGCGAGCTATTGCTAAAACTCTTAGCGATGCGGGTTATGATGTCAACATACTTTATTGGAACACCAGTGCAGAGAAGCACCCGGATTTACTCGAAGGTGCAAAGCTTGTAGAGATACAAAAAGATAGAATAATGCGCCTTCTCAAGTATGAATCTTTTCAGCTGGGGTTGTGGTGGCGCAAGGGAGCAAAAGCTCTGAGCGGGCTTTTAGATAATCTAACTATCATGCATTGCTTTGATTTTTCCGCTTTGCCGCTGTGCACGAAGGTGAAAAAAAAGGAGCCGAAAAAAACTATTCTTATATACGACGCGGCCGACGTTTGGGAGTACATGGTTAGTGGAGAAATACCCTCTCTGCTCTTAAATTATCAGCTCCGCCTAGAGCAAAAGTGCATGAAACATGTGGATTTTCTTATTACTCCCGGAGAGCGGTACCAAGAGTACTATACAAATAGAGGCTTCCCAGAGTCGCGGGCGGGTATAGTTATGAACGCGAAAGAGATGTATGTTGACCAATATGTTGCGCCAAATAATGCAAAACCGGTCATAGTTTATGTGGGTACTTTAAAGCACAATAGAAAAATATTAGAGCTTATGAATGCCATCAAAGATTTTCCAGAATTGCATTTGAGGATAGGTGGCATAGGCCCTCTTTTCGAAGAAGTTAAGAGAAAGGCAGAGCAGCTGGATAATGTGGAGTTTTTAGGGCAAGTACCTTACTCTCAGGTAATGGAGCTAACATTCAAAAGTGATGCAATTTACGCAATGTTTGATAACACGCACCCGCTTACAAAGATTGGTTTTCCCAACAAATTTTTTGAGGCGGCGGCTACTGGCAGGCCCATAATCACATCTACCGGTACTTATCTCGGAGAGATTGTGAAGCGCTTGGGCATGGGCATAGTTGTAGAACCTAATGAAAGCGGCATACGAAAAGCCCTAACCATGATTCGTGATTCTCCCGAGCAACTAGTTAGCATGGGCAAAAGCGCTTTTGAGAATGGGAAAAGAGAGTATAACTGGCAACACGAATCAGAAAAGCTGCTCCAACTCTATAATGCCTTAATCGAGCAACACTCAGATTAGTGTGGTGAGCAATAACAAAAATTTAATACGACTCATTAATGCCTTTGCGTGAACAAGAAGCTCTTGATATTATCAACGAGTTTTCTACTCGCTAACATGGGTTGGGGCATGGCATGGCCCTACTTGCCTAACTATATACGCATGCTTGGTGGGGATATGCTATTTGTAGCTTTGCTCTCAGTTCTTTTTAATCTTTTCTCGTCTTTTGGGCAATACTTTTGGGGCAGAAAATCAGATGCCTTGCATAGGAGAAAGCCGTTTATAATAACAGGCTTGCTATTTTCAGGTTTGTTTTTTCTATTCATGGGCTTGATTCAAAACGCTGTTGCAGTGCTTACTTTGCGTGCGTTTCAGGGATTTTTTGCAGCTGCGCAAACTCCTGCAATAAGCGCTCTTGTATCCGAGCTATCTGAGAATGTGGGACGTGGATTTGGCATATTTAATATGTTCTCAAATGCCGGATTTATGCTGGGCAATTTTGTTAGCGGATATGTGCTCAATTACCTCTCTATTAATTATGTGTTTATACTCTCTGCGATACCGCTCACTGCTGCCTTTATTATAGTTCTCTTTTTTAAAGAAGATGTTAAGGACCCAAGGGATTTTAGGCTCTTATTTAGGTACGACCGCCCAGGCCGGACTGTTTTTTCAATTACGAAATCAAAGGAGTTTTTAAAGAGAAATAGAAACATACTGGTTTTCACAGTTTCAATATTCGTGCTAATGCTCTCTGCGGGCATGGTTTATTCTTATTTGTCTCTTTTATTAAGTCACCGGTTTGGAAATAATTTTGTCGGGTATTACTACGGCATAGACGGGCTGTTTTCAGCGTTTCTTATTTATCCTTTTGGGTACTTGACCGATAGGTACGGTAGCAAGGTAATTGTTGTGTATGGCTCCATCATGTACATTGTAACCTTCGTTATGTATGCAATATCAACCACAGTGCCCATGATTCTTATTACTGCTCTAATCTCCGGAAGCAAGTGGGCTTCTTATTTTAATTCTATAAATGTGTATACAGCGCGCATGAGCTCGCGCAACGAGCGTGCCACCGCACTAGGTGTTATGAACAGTGGCATAGCG
>JALULR010000022.1 GCA_027056155.1 DHVE2 group archaeon | reverse complement strand
CGCATGGGGTGATTGAATAAAAAGATGACTTATCACAAAAATTGTGTGTTTATATGAAAATATTTACTTTAAATCCTCTGTGCTTCTGCTAGCTTTCCTTCCATAAGGTATTTGAGCGTCAAAAAAACGTTTAAGCACCATATTATTGCAAGAATCACAAATATGAAGTTAATTAGAAAATCTATCGTTTTGCAATTCCATGTATAGTTAAATAACATTGTTCCAATTAGAAATTGTCCAAGTGGAAAAGCAAATGACCACCATGCCGCTTTGTATGATATACGCATACTGTGCATGTAATATATTGTAATTAAAATAGCCATAAAAAACCACCATGTGCCCGCTCCAAAAAATAGTAGGGCAAAGAACATAGAGATATTATTTAGATGCGGCACAATTGAAAAATATGCAACGAGTGAAGTAATTGCCGCACCTATAGGCCCCATATTAATCCAAAACAGCGGAATTCTAGCGCTTTCTAAGGGCTCGTGGAGCACAAATCGATATATCCATATCGCAAACAGTGCGAGATAAAGAAAGAACCCAGCACCAAAAGAAAAATCAAATAGAAAAATGACCAAATCTCGTATTGGCTCAAAATTCGTAAGTAACACGCCGCTCCCGGGTACAAGGAGAAGCCCGGTGGTGCCGAGAAACCATACAGGGCTAATGTGCTTAATCTGAATATCACTTTTCATAAATGTCAAAAACATTATACTCATCTCAAATAATATCACGGTTAGAGCGCCAGCAAACCAGAACACCATGTAAAATGGCAAAATATATGTAACTATGGAAAAATTGGAAGCGAGAGTGAGCATGGCTATGCCAAACATCATATAGAAATTCATCTTGGTTGGATCTCTGAAATCTCCTTTAACTTCTTCAGAAAAGACAATGAGCTTTAACAAAAATGGCACTAATATTACAAAGAAAAATATAAAGTTTATAAAAGCAAATGTGTGGGATACAGAGATAACAAAGCTGTTAGAATATTTTCTACCCATAATGTTTATTGCTGTAGTAAATACACCAGTGCCCATAACAACCGAGAACCATGAGGCGCTAAATTCGCGTATGAACTCTTTAAACGAACGGATAGCAGGCACGGGCAATAATATGAGTATGCTATTTAAAGAAATCTGATAGCGAGATTAAAAATATGCGTGTAATTCGAAAATTAGAGATTGCATTTTTTAGATAATGTTTATATCTATGTTTTCGCATTAACCGTTATGCTAGTTTCTAGGGAAGAAGACTTGAAGCGTATGAGCTCTGTTTGGAAAGAAGCCACAAAACAAGGAAAGCTTCTCATAATGCTGGGTCCGGAGGGCAGCGGAAAGAACACACTTGTGAGAAATTTCGCCAAAGAAAATGAAATCGAGGCATTGTATTACAGATGCGAGGAGGAGGACAGGTACATACCATTGGGCTTACTTAAGAAACTAGCTATGCTCTACTTTCCAGATATATTCAGGGCTAGAAGCAAGTATAACACCATATTTAAGAAAATAGTATTTGAGCTTAAAGAGCTCGGTCCCGTAATTGTGCATATTAGCAACATACATTTTGGAGATAACCTGTCTCTTAAATTTTTAGAGTATTTTACAGTGCATGCGCCTGCGGGAGTGTTATTGGTGGTGAGCTTTCCAACAACCGCCGAGCGAAAAGAGCTCGATGCCCTTCTTGAGAAGCTAACTATGAACGGCATGGCGGAAGTATTTGTGCTGAGCAATGTAGATTCCGGCAGCATTGAGACTTTTGTGGGGAATACGGACATACCGCGCACTCCTGAGGAGATATATAGAATAACCTCGGGAAACATGGAGAATCTTGACCTTCTGCTTACCTGCTGGAAATTAAAAAATAAGGTAATACGAAGCAAAAAAGATGGATACAAGTGCCTATATAACGCGCTAACCAAGCAAGAGCGAGATATTTTGAAAGTGGGCTCGGTTATGGGCAATCTTTTCGATATCAATGTTATAAAGAGCATAGTGCCAGAGCTCCATGAGCAAGCTATTCAATCCCTAATAGATAAATACATAATCACAGAATTTTCAAAAATATACCGATTTAAGGGCAGAAAAGGATATTTATTCACTAATGATAGGTTTAGGAGGTTTGTATATTCAAATATGGTGGAGGATAAAAAAGCCATGCATGATAAGGTAGCAAGATATATAGAAAAACACAAGATGTACACATCATGGGAAAAAGTATTCGAGCTTGCAAGGCACTATATGCTAGCTGAGGCACCCAAGAAGGCAATTATGTACCTAAAAGAGGCGTCGCAGATAGCTTTGGAGTATAATGACTATGTATCTGTAAGCTATTATCTTAGCAATCTAGAGCGTTTTGTAAATATGGAAAATGATAATCTAGCTAGAGTGGAAATATACACTGAGCTCATAAATGCATGGGCAAAGCTAGGCAACACAGAAAAAAGTATAGAATATGCTAGCAAGCTCCATGCATTTTCACTGTTGGAAAAAGCGTGGGTGCATAGAAATGTAGGGGAGTATAGAGAAGCAATTCAAGAATGCAAAGAGGTGCGCAAACTGGGAGATTTGTACCTTAGCATGGTGGCTTACGGTATAGAGGCAGATAGCAGAGCTAAGCTCGGGCTTTATAAAAGTGCGTTGAAGCTTCAGAAAAAGAATGTAGAGCTAGCAGATAAAATAGGGAATGTGCGAGAGCTTGCAGTGGGCCTAAAGAATCTGGGCAATATTTACATGTGGATTATGAGATACGAAGACTCTGAGCAATACTACCATAGAGCCATGCGCCTGTTTCGAAAGCTTCGGGACATGAAGGGCATGTCTGCCATATACAACAACCTTGGCATAATATACGCAAACCGCGGCAAGAGAAAGAGAGCGTTAAATTATTACAAGAAAAGCTTAGACATCGCCGAGATGCTGGGTGATTATGACGGTATAGCCACCGCCTACAACAACATGGGCACAATATACGAAAACACGGGCGATTTTTATAATGCGGTAAGCTCGTACAGAAAAACGATAGATTACAGCTTTCTATCCGGAAACATGGACGGCATGAATTATGGATATGGAAACCTAGGTGCGCTTTTAATGGAAACTGGAAATTTTAGAGATGCATTGCTCTATTTACAGAAGCACATGACTATTGCGGAGCGCATGGGCAGTGTGAAGTTTATGATTTCTGCGCGTATACATCTAACAAATCTTTACTATTATCTCAAAAAATACGATTTAGCCATGAAGTATGCAAATGAGGCTATTGAGCTAGGCAGAAAATATAAAAATATATACGATGCTAGCGACGCGTATTACCATATTGCCCGCATAAAGTACGCAACTGGAAATGAGCTCGAATGCGTAAAATGGGCTGAAAAGAGCTTGGAAGTGTATAGAAAACTGGGCATTGAAGACGAAGCCTCGCATATCTATGCTCTGCTTGCAAGGTGCAAAGGCCGCAAGATATTTGAAGAGATGGAGCGCGTTGTAAAGATATACTATCCCGAGGACCAGTTTGTAATATGGATGGCGCGAATAATTGTGCTTGCAAGGGAAAACAAAGAGCACTGGGCGTACCTCGAAAGTCTCGTAGAAGGCTTAAAGCGATTACGCTATTTTGCTGTGCTTGCCGATTTTCTCGAAGAGTATTACAGCATAACTGGATACGAAAGCATTCGTCTGGACATTGAGAAATTGAAAGAGAATTTTGTCTATCCTGAGGAGCTGCAGGAAAAAGATTAAACCACAAAAGCCATGCTCCACTATGAAATACTGCCCCAACTGCGGCGCCAAGCTCAGCGACAATGCAAAGTTCTGCCCTGTGTGCGGCGCCAAGCTCGATGACTACGTAATTTACGAAAATCCAGAGGTGGAAGTTTCCAACGATATAGTGTGCAGGCACTGTGGAAAGGCAAAGCTTATGCTAGTAGATGCTGAAAGTGATATTCCTCTATATATGTGTCCGCACTGTGGCTGGTACTATGGAGATTTTCTAGGCATAGGCAGGCCCATATACTACGATTCTATACACTTGAAAATTGGACGCATAATCAAAGCAGAGATACGAATGAAGGGGCATGTGCGCGTTAATGTTAAAAAAATGCAAAAGATGGAAGATGAAGCGCTTACTGAGCTAGCCCGGTACTTAAGCGAAGATTTAAAAGGGCACGAGATAACAGAGATAAGAGACGCGCTGGTGTATTTGCTGGAAGAGAACGTGCTCGAGCTTTACGAAGAGGACATAAACGACGATTTCTCATGGGTAGGGGTGAGATTTGTTGATAGTAATTAAGTGGCATGGCGCATATTTCGTCAAAGACGGCAAAATAGTTGATAAATATAGCTTTCCAGAATCTGAGAT
>JALULR010000021.1 GCA_027056155.1 DHVE2 group archaeon | reverse complement strand
AAATAATTGTATATACCTTTCCAATTACTTTTTTTATTAGTGTGGCTATGGCTATTTTTAAGATGTCAAAAGATAATGAAACAATAGTCTTTTTTGCTCTTTCTTTAAGCCCAAATAAAATAGCACGAATCTTTTTTATGCTCTCTTTGGGGGCAACAATTTTTTTATTGATTATCTCTATTGTTTTAATCCCTATTGCAAAACAGCTAAATAAAAATTTTATTACTTAAAAGCGCATTCTTCCAGTATGAATGCAATTGCACTGTTCTCTGGTGGCAAAGACTCAACATACGCTATTTATCTAGCAATGCAGCAGGGATTTGAGATTACTCGCCTTGTGACAATTTACCCAAAAAACAATGAATCGTATATGTATCACATCCCTCAGATTGAAAGAACCGAGTATCAAGCGAGAGCTATGGGCCTCAAAAGAGATGAGTATAGCATAGGTGATGAGACGCACGAGCTTAAAGAAGTGCTCGAGAATTATCATGTGGATGCGGTGGTGAGCGGTGCTATCGCGTCCAATTACCAAAAAACTAAGATTGAGGAAATTTGCACGGAGCTAGGCTTTGTCTCTTATGCGCCCCTCTGGGGCAAGGACCAAGAGCTTATTTTAAGGGATATGCTCCACGCAGGATTAAAAATAATGATACTCGGTGTCTATGCGTATGGCTTAGATGCATCTTATCTTGGTCAGCTCATAGATGATGGAATACTTGAGCGATTAAAAAAAGTTGAATCTAAATACAAAATAAATATGGCGGGTGAGGGTGGAGAATACGAAACTTTTGTAATTGATGCACCGTTTTTCTCAAAGCGTATAGAAGTGAAAAACATAGAGAGGATATGGGACGGCGTGCGCGGCGAGTTAAAAATTGGAAATATGGAGCTAGTGGATAAATAAAATATAATATCCAATTTTAGCAATACCCTTAAATATCGCCCATGCATGGTGTGACTATGTTCTGGCTGGGAGTGGCGCTGGTGATAATCGGGTTACTTATGCTCGTTGCAGAGGTGCACGCTCCCGGATTTTTCATAGCCGTGCCCGGAACAATGCTTTTAGTTCTAGGTATTGCTTTACTTGCTATAGGCAACGTTGACATCTATATCGCATCGGCATTAATGGCAATTGGTGCGGCTATATCCATAGCGTTTACTTTGTGGTTTTACGGGAGAATTGGCAAGCCAGAGCCACCCACTACCACTACCCCTGACAAGCTAGTTGGCACAAGGGGTAAAGTGATAAAAAAGGTAGAGCCAGATAGTTTGCGCGGCAAGGTTAGAATAGGTTCTGAGATATGGAGTGCAACTTCCAAGGTAGAGATTCCCGAAGGCGCAACCATAGTAGTAAGAGGTGCAGAAGGAGTGCATTTAATAGTTGAGGAGGTGAAATAAAAATGGACCCAGTAATAATAGGTGTGTTGGTGTTTTTGATAATAATAATTTTGATTGTGTTTTTCTCTACAGCGGTGCGTATAATAAAGCCGTGGGAGCGGGGAATATATATCTTCTTAGGAAAGCATAGAGGCATACTCAATCCCGGTTTTCATGTTGTGTATCCCTTTGCGCAGGTATATCACATAGATATGAGAACACAGACATGGGACGTGCCTAAGCAGGAAGTCATAACTAAGGATAACTCTCCCACAGGAGTAGATGCTGTGATTTATATTAGGGTAGTAGATGCAAAGAAAGCATTTTACGAGGTGCAAGATTACAAACTCGCAACTATAAACCTAGCTCGAACTACATTAAGGTCAGTAATCGGAAACATGACCCTAGATGAGATACTTTATAACAGAGAGCAGATAAACACACATCTACGAGATGTGCTCGATGAAGCTACTGACAAATGGGGCGTAAAGGTAGAAGCGGTGGAAATCAAAGAGGTAGAGCCCGCAGATAAAGTAAAGCAGGCGATGGAAGAGCAGACCTCCGCCGAAAGAGAGAGAAGAGCTGCAATATTGCGAGCTGATGGTGTAAAACGCTCACAGATTTTAGAAGCAGAAGGCAAGAAGCAATCTGCCATTTTAGAAGCGGAAGGTAAGAGGCAGGCGAATATTTTGGAAGCTGAAGGATTAAGGATTGCCACCATTTTGAAGGCGCAGGGCGAGGCGCAGAGATATCGCATAATCTCGCTCGGCTCTGCAACGCTCACATCAAAGGCGCTTAGCGTGCTCTCATTAGACACACTTACGAGATTGGCAGATGGCCAAGCGACTAAAATCATATTTCCGTTCGAAATCACAAAGTTAATCGAGACCACGGCCAACTATTTAGGAGTGCCCGTTAAAGAATCGGTTAGCGAGGATACGAAGTACGAAGACATAGAGAAGATTGTAGGGAAGGCTGACGAAATCCTTGGACCTGTGCCGTCCTACGAAGATATAGAAAAAGAAACGAAGGAAGCTAAGGAGACAGTGGACGAGAAGAAGGTTGACCTCACGAGCACAGAAGAGAAAAAGTTGTTCCAAAAGCCTTCGGATGTCTAAATTTTTTTATTTTCTTATCAAAAACTTTTTAATCTATGGCGCATATATTGTGTGTACATGGAGAGAGAGTTCAGCAATGCGGAGAAGAAAATGATGAGATGGCTTAGCCGTCTTTTCGATTTAATAGTTATTTCTGTTGGTATCCTTGCGATGCTCTATGTTTTTTACCTTGTTGTTCTCCTTGCGCTAGACATTATAAATGGCTCAGATGCGCAGGGCATACTCCAAGGAGTTGTCACAATACTGATTTTCCTTGAAATTTTCGAAATTTTATCCATGTATTTTCTCTATCATCACGTGAATCTCAGGAGTGTGGTGGAAATAGGCGTGCTTGCAATTGTTAAAGAGCTTCTAGTAACTCTCAATCTTCAAGAGTTGGGGTGGGAGACCATGGTAGCAATTGCTACCCTTATTCTTGTTATGGGTATTCTGTACATTTTAGAGATGAAGAGAATGAACTCCCACGAAGAATTCCTAATCGAGCACGGGATAAAACCCAAAGATGATTGAGTCATAACGCGATTGAAACCATCGAAAGCATTGTAATGAAATACACAATATATATCAAGTTCTTAGCTCATAAATAATGCAAGAATTTGAGATAAATTATTTCCCATCATAACCATGAGTCCAAAGACTTTATTTTATCCCGCTCTTCTACCACCGGAGGTGCTATGTTCTGAGACATCATTCTTTCCATCCACTCCTCCACAGTCTCCTCATCTGCGAGACGTGCCCTTTTTAATTCGTACTCACATTCGGGGCAGTATAGAGCGAGCGGGTCATTAAGTTTTTTACCACAAATAATACACCTGTTTTCCTCCATTAGATGCCCCATGCACTCCAAGAAGATAAAGATTTGCGTTATAAAAAGGCACGCGGGTAATAATGGACATGTTCGTTCAAATTAAGTAAACTAATGGATTGAGTTAGGTCTGCTAGTACCTTCTTTTTGATAACTAGTATATCCTGCACCTTTATGGAAGTGGCCATTTCCTTTCTTACAGTGAATTTTGGAGGAAAGATAGGTTTTGCGATGCAAAGTTGAATGATACGGAAAAATGCGCTTAAAGATGTAGCCTCGGAGAGCACGGAATAATCTGCTAGGTGAATGGGTGCAATGGGCGGTATGGGAATATATGCCACACCACCTCAATAATTTCTTTTTTCCATATTTTTTGCCATTGCATTTTAATATGCTGTTGCTATGTGGTAAACGTGATTAAGTACAGTCAAAATTTCTTGGTCAATGCGCACATCGCCGATTACATAGTAAATAGCATTGAGCTTACTAAAAATGATATAATTTTAGAAATTGGGCCCGGCAGGGGCATACTTACAGAGAGATTGGTAAGTAAAGTTAAGGTAATTGCAGTTGAAATTGATGAAGAGCTTTGCGAGTTTTTGAGTGTGAAGTTTGCCAAAGAAATAGAAGCTCAAAATTTTGTATTGCTATGCGGAGACGCCTTAAAAATAGAGTTTCCAAAATTTACAAAAGTTGTTGCAAACATACCGTATCATATATCCTCACCGCTTATCTTTAAAATTTTGAATTATGATTTTAAGGAAGGCGTGATTAAGGTCCAAAAAGAGTTTGCAGAGCGCATGGTTACAAAACAAGGCACGAAAAAATACGGGCGCCTGAGTGTTATGCTATATTACCACGGACATACAGAGCTCCTCAAGATAGTAAAAAGGGGAAATTTCAGGCCCATACCCAAAGTTGATTCAGCAATAGTGAAAATAATAAAAGAGCCGCGGTTCTGTGCGGACCGAGATTTGTTAGATAGAATAGTTCGCAAACTATTTGAGCAACGACGGAAAAAAATAAAAAATGTGCTTGGCGATGTGAAATACGGAGATATGCGGGTGGAATCACTCACACCAGAGCAAATCTGCGAGGTGGCAAAAGATGCGAAAGATAGGGTTTTTGATTAATCC
>JALULR010000020.1 GCA_027056155.1 DHVE2 group archaeon | reverse complement strand
GTATCACTACCAATCCCTCGCTGGTGCGCAAAGCAATGGAAGATGAAGGTAAGGGCAAAGATATATCGGAATATTTGCGCGAGATTTTGCGAATATCTGGCTCAGATAGACCAGTTAGCTTGGAAGTGATGAGCGTAAAGGCAGAGCAGATGATACAAGAGGCAAAGCTACTCTACGAGAAGTTTAACGATGTGGCAAAAAACGTCGTGATTAAGGTGCCCATAAATACATACGCTGGCAATTATGAAGGGCTGAAAACTATAAAAGCTCTTAGCGAATCTGGCATACCTGTAAACTGCACGCTTATTATGACCCCTGAGCAAGCGCTGCTTGCAGCCAAGGCCGGCGCGCGATATGTGAGCCCGTTTGCAGGTAGAATAGACGATTACATTCGCACGACCAAGCTTGGGCTTACTGCAGGAACCGATTTTCAGAAAGGTGATTATTATCCATGGGACGGCACTGACGCGGACGATAACGGCATAAAAAGCGGCTCGGACCTTGTTGAAAAGACGGTGATGATTTTAGATAACTATGATTACGATACGGAGGTTATTGCTTCGAGCATACGCAACGCTCGCCAAGTGCGCGAGGCAGCGATGATTGGTGCGCATATTGCCACAATACCTTTTAGCGTACTTGAATCTATGCTCTTGCACCCCAAAACAGAAGAGGGTGTTAAGAAATTTAGCGAAGATGCAGAGAAGGCAAATTACAAGGTTGTTTTCAACTAATTATTTTTTCTACAATTCTCTCTGCACTGTGGCCATCTCCATAAGCGACTTTTGAAGAAGCCATGCGTTGGTACGCTTTTTTATCGTTTAATAGCTTATGCACTTCTGAAAGAATTCTGTCTTTTTCTACACCTACTACTATGTTGCTTCCTGCCTCTACAGTTTCAGGGCGCTCTGTGTTATCCCTAAGAGTGAGGCATGGCACATGGGGTATATTGGTCTCTTCTTGAATGCCGCCGGAGTCTGTGAGCACTAATTTTGCATTTGCAAGCAGCAGCAAGAACTCTAAGTAGCCAACTGGCTCGATGATGGAGAGATTAGGATTATCTATTTTTAGTGATTGCTCGTCAATTCTCTTTCTTGTATGTGGGTGCATTGGAAATATGGCAGGATACTCTAGCGCATTGAGCATATTCACGAGTTTTTTCAAACGCTCTGGCGAATCTACGTTTTCAGCACGGTGAAAGGTGATGAGTATGTACTCTTTTGTTTTAAGCTTGTATTTCTCTAGAACGTTTGCTTTCTTCTTAGCAAGCTCTATGTTTTGATAAACTGCATCAACTATTGTATTGCCTGTAATTTCTATTTTTTCTTCGATTATGCCTTCATTTAGCAAATTTTGCTTGGCTATTTCTGTGGGTGCAAATAAGTAAGAGGATATGTGGTCAACTACAATTCTGTTTATCTCTTCTGGCATTCCCCGGTCGAAGCTCCGAAGTCCTGCTTCTACATGGCCCACAGGAATGTGCAATTTAACGGCAGCCAAGCCTCCTGATAGCACGGTATTAGTGTCACCTTCAACAAGTACCACATTAGGCTTTTCTTTCATCAATATTTCCTCTATGCCCTTGAGCATCTCCCCCGTCTGCGAGCCGTGTGTGTGGTACTTCTCGCCCACATCGAGCTTGTAATCCGGCTCTGGAAGCTCTAATTCTCTGAAAAAAATGCGGTCCATGTTGTACGAGTAATGCTGACCAGTGTGTATTACAAAATAATCTATCTTTCTTCGCTCTAGTTCTCTTATTACCGGCGACATTTTGATTATTTCTGGGCGCGTTCCCAATACGATGGATACAGACATAGTCGGTTAATGGATATGTGCAATAAATTTATTTTCCACATGCTCAGGGGAATTGCATGGCGCAAACTTCAAATACAAAATGTATTTACACAACACAGCCCAAAAAACCACTGGGAGGTGAAAAAAGAATGGAAGGTGATGAAGATGGCTGTCGGGCTCCACATCATTGCGGACCTGTACGGTGTCAACCCAGAGATGTTGGCTAGGGTTGAAAAGATGAAAGAAGTTTTTGAAGGAGCAGTTAAATTTGCAAATTTAAGCAAGATATCTTCTGATTATTACCAGTTCCGGCCTGAAGGTGCTAGCGGCGTGATTTTGATAGCAGAATCCCATCTTAGTTTTCACACATGGCCTGAGCATGGCCTTGCAACGTTGGATATTTACACTTGTGGAAATCCTGGACAGGCAGAGAAAGCATATCAGTACATTGTAGAAAAGCTTAAGCCAGAGCGGGTAGATGTAATCAAGATGGATAGAGGTGTTGCAGTTGAAAACGAGAAATCAGATATTGAGGTATTTACAGCACGAGAAAAGTCCTTGGAAATTGATTGAGCGTGTTGACGCTAACCCGCGCCTCGTGGTGAGCGAGCTAAAAGATATGCACCGAGAGGGCTTGATAGAGTTTAAAGATGGAGATATATATCTCACAAACAAGGGGAAAAAAGAGATTGAGCGCAGGAAAGTTAGGTACTACGATGTGCGGTGCTCACAGTGCATAGGGCGTGGCTATAAGACAGATGCATTTGGTATTTTAGATAAGTTTAAGGAAATTGCAAAGGCTAGACCCAAACCTACTGCAGATTATGACCAAGGGTATATTAGACCTGAAGACTTGATGCAGAGAGTCGCATTTATTTACGAGCGCGGAGATGTAGAGGGTGCAGATATAATGGTAATTGGCGATGATGATTTGATAAGCATTGCCCTTGCCCTTACTGAAATGCCTCATAAAATCACCGTGCTCGAGATTGATGACCGCCTTATAAAATTCATAAACGATGCGGCTGAAAAATACGATTTTCCTATCACAGCACACAAATTTGATGTGCGCCACGATGTGCCCGAGCAGTTTATAGGCAGTTATGATGTCTTCATCACCGACCCAGTGGAGACCATACCGGGCATAACTCTATTTCTTTCTAGAGCAGCGTCAACTCTTCGCAAGGCTGGCGCAGGATATTTTGGCTTGACACATATTGAAGCGTCTTTGCCCAAGTGGCAGCAGATTGAGCGCATTCTGCTAGATATGAATTTTGTAATTACGGATATACTCAGGGATTTTAATGTGTATCCTATGCTTGACAATTTAGATATATCGGAGGACAATTACATTGTGCGCAAGCTTGTTAGCGAGCTTACTGGCAAGCAGGAAATAGATGCAGATTTTTACCGCTCTTCGCTTGTGCGAGTTGAAGCAGTAGGGCGTGCAGAGCCCAAAGTGCGCGGAGATTACGAGCTAAATCAAGAGGTATATGTTGATGACGAATCAATAGTTACTGCAATGGCAATGAGGGTGCTTTAAATGCTCAATCTCATACCTAGCAAGGTTTTTTTTACAAAGGGGGTAGGGCGACACAAGAGCAAGCTAGGTTCGTTTGAGCGAGCGCTAAGAGATGCTGGTATTGCCCAGTTTAATCTTGTGGAAGTAAGCTCGATTTTTCCACCTAATGCGGAGATTGTTGAGAGAGAAGAGGGTTTGAAGTTTCTAAAGCCTGGGCAAATAGTGTTTGTAGTTATGGCAAAGAATTCGAGCAATGAGCTGAATAGAATGCTTTCCGCTTCGGTAGGACTTGCAATTCCAAAAGATAGGAGCAGATATGGATATTTAAGCGAGCACCACAGCTTTGGAGAGACCTCTCAGACAGCGGGAGACTATGCGGAGGACCTTGCGGCAGAGATGCTTGCTTCCACGCTTGGCTTGCAGAGCCATTTAGAATGGGACGAAAATCGCGAAGTATGGAAATTAAATGACAAAATTCTGCTAACTTCTAATATCACAGCTACTGCCGTGGTGGAAAGGGCCGGAGAATGGACTACAGTGGTGGCTGCAGCGGTGCTGGTGCCGTAGAGCCACAATATCACTCATTTTTTCGTCAAATGATGGAAATTTTTAAGTATGCAAATTCATATTCACTTAGAGTATGAAGAAGGTTGGATGTGTGGTAGTGTTTATAATCCTCATGATCCTAATCACTTCCTCTGTTTCCATTCAAAATTCGAAAATTCTCTCTCGGGGCGATTCTTTAACAAGGGGGGATGAATACACGGAGCATGTGCGCATTAAGATAGAGGGTAACGGGGATTTTGATTTTGCTCACGGAGTCGTTGGTGGTAGCGGGACATACACAGATCCCTACATAATTAAAGGCTGGAAAATAAATGCAAATCGTACTGATTACGGAATACTCATCGAGAATACCTCAGCGTACGTGGTAATCGAGGACTGCTACATTTACAACACTTCCCACAGTACGGGAAATAGTGCAGGTTCAGGATTCTGGGATTTCTACGACGACGGGGGCATCAAGTTAATAAGGGCCTCAAACATCTTAATTAAAAACGTGGTTTTGAAAGATGGAAACTCGGGGATATTTATCTGGGGTGGGGAGAATATATGGGTCAAAAAATTGCGTTTCGATAGTTACCTTTTGTGGGCGAGTATATATG
>JALULR010000019.1 GCA_027056155.1 DHVE2 group archaeon | reverse complement strand
ATTTATATCAACTCCTAGCATCTGTGACTATGCCTGCACACCCCACATTTCTCACTGCTAATTTACTTTTTTTCCATCTTCTTCCTCTTTTACTGACACATGTGGGTGTATAATACACTCCTTTCTACACTTCGAAAATCGTTATATATTTCTTACCTCATGCGAGCTTATGCTCAGTTTTCTGCTGCATATAAAGAAAAGACTCTACATTTATGTCATTGCAATATTCATTATAGCCCTATTACTAGGTTATTATGTAGATTTTGAGCATATGAACATAATGCCAGTGAGCATTGCTGCGGTATTTATAATGCTGTACCCAATGCTTACTGGCATGGAGATAGAGAAAGTGCGGCAAGCTGGTAAGAATTACCCACTCATAGTTACTACTCTTACATTCGCCTATTTTGTCGCATCACTTACCGCATTTTTAGTCTCACGCACCGTGCTTGCTGGCTACGACGAGCTTGCTCTCGCCATGGTAATCATGGGTGCAATTCCATGCTCTAACATGCTCATTGGCTGGAGCGGCATAGCCGACGCAAATGTCGCCGACGCGCTCGTTATTGCCGTTATAGGTTTGCTATTGATTCCATTTTTATCTCCTTTACTTATTTTTATAAATGGCGGAGTGTTTGCTAGCATTAATGTACTACAAATTCTGAGCATTCTCCTAGCGTATATACTAATCCCCCTCGCTCTAGGCATGCTTACAAGAAATGCAATAATAAAAAAGAAAGGAATGAATTACTTCAAAAGCATCAAAAAATATCTTCCGGGCATATCTGCACTTGGAATATTGCTCATAGTGTTCTTTTCAGTTGCCAAGGTATCAAGATTGGTTCTAGGCACCCCTACTATATTTCTGCTGGTGCTTGCAGGGCTGTTTTCTTATTATTTAATACAAACCTCTTTGTCTATATTATTCGCTAAATTGCTACATTTTACGTACGAGCACGGCATGATTCTCATATTGGGCGCCACTGCAAGCTCCCAAGCAATATCCCTATCGCTTGCGGCTACCGTGTTTCCCTCATTAACCGTATTTGCGCTATCTTTCAAGCCCGTGCTTCAGGTGTTCTATATAATGTTTCTAATATATGCCCTCGGACCGTATCTTAAAAAATATCTAGGAAGCGAGCAGAACAATGAAAAAGACAATAAAAGAAAGAAATAAAATAGGACAACGCAATTTACTATTATGAATGTAGAAGACGCCTTCGAAGAGTACAAAAAGATTATAGACGCTCTGCAAAATCTTGGGTTATCTATATATGAGTCTAAGGCATTTTTAGCGTTGGTGGTTCTTGGAGTGGGCAATGCAGAGGTTATTGCACAAACCGCTAAAATTCCACGCACCTCATCGTATAAAGTGTTAGAGTCTCTTGAAAAAAAGGGATTTGTAAGCTCTTCTGAAGGCAGGCCCAAAATATACAAGCCCGAAAAATTATCAACAATTCGCGAAAGAGTTATAAGCGAGGTAGAAGAGCTATTTGATAAGCTGGAATTTGTGCACGAGTACCTTATGGAAAAAGGAGAGCCGCAACTAGTATATACAATATACGGCAAAGAACGGGTCATGAAAAAGCTCATGGAAATAGTAGACTTATCTGATGAAGAGCTGATAATATCCACACCTGTTTTCTCAGAAATAAGAAAAAACATCTTAAAAAATTTAGAGCAAGCGATAAACAGAGGCGTTAGAGTGATTATTATTACTTCTTACAAGCAAAAGGTGCCATTGGAGGCAGACATATACCGAAGAGAAGGGCTCATTGCTACAGATGTTGTAAGTGATAATAAACGCGCATTGCTAGCCTCGCCAGAGCTTGAAGCATGTGGATACACAGACAACCCCGCCTTAGCACAGCATCTGACGCATTTTATTCACATTATGTTAGACCAAAGAGAAAAAAAAGAGCTTACTTGACCAGATTTTCACCCTTGGTGACAACTATTCTGCATGGTGTGGGCAGCTTGTAAGACGCTTCCCTCAACGCTTTTTTTGCTCTCTCTGCATTGTTGGGGTGTACTCTGGCAGACATTACTATTTGCCCGCGCTTAACCCGTGCAGCAGTGCCCACAGGCTTGCCAAACGCCTTGCTCATACCTGACGAAATTCTATCTGCACCGGCACCGGTAGCCATCTTGTGCTCTCTAATTACATGGTGCGGGTACACACGAATCCAAAGATAGTAGTTTGCACTGCCAACTTTGTTGAGGTACTTATTAGCGATAATTCTTGCTGATTCTAAGGCATTGTGCCTAATCTGGCAGCTTTCATCTACAATTAAACTAATCTCAACCGGGAACTCGTTTTTAGCATCAACATTACCTAGCTCAAAATGCACAATTTTTGTATTAGGCACACCGCCCATGTATTTGCGACGTGTGTAAGCAGGACCTTCTAGATTGCGATACATTCTGCCTGGCTTTCGTACCATCTATCTCACCAGAATGGACATTGGAATTACATATTTATATTTTTGCAAGCTATTCAGCGTGTGAGGGCACATAGAGCTACATGTGTGCCATATTATATTCGTGTCATAGAGGCAATGATATGGGAATAGCTTTCTTCCCTGCCGATATGCTCTGTTGTATAACAGAAGCTCCTCATAAAGATGAAAAATTTTATATCTTTTGGAAATATACTTTACCTATGAGAGGGAAAATGATGGTAATTGGAATATTGGTGCTTCTGCTGTTCAGTGCCATGGCAATTGGAGCACATGCAGCGAGTGTACACAAAAATATGATTGATAAAAAATCGAACGATTTTGGCCGGGTCGTGGAGATAAACGGCGTGAGATACACCACGCATGATGTGATAAGGATAAACAACAACACGGACTTTGCAGAGCAGGCCGCCGCCGAGGGCTGGTCGGGAAACGGCACGCATGGAAATCCCTACATAATTTCCGGATACGATATTGACGCTCACGGCGCGGGGGATGCAATATACATAGGGAATACCACGGCGTACTTTGTGGTGGAGAATTGCTATCTGCATAATGCTTCATCTCATTTCGAGCTATATTTTGATGGTGATGGAATAACCCTTTACAGTGTTACTCATGGGACAATCGCCAACAACTCTATTTACAACAACAGCCATTATGGCATCTACCTTGAGGATTCGTCCAGCAACAACAGTATCGCCAACAACTCTATTTACAACAACAACTGGGCTGGCATCTACTTTGAGGATTCGTCCAGCAACACTATAGCCAACAACTCTCTTGATGGCATCTACCTTGAGGATTCGTCCAGCAACACTATCGCAAATAACACTATGGAAAATAACGGGATATTTCTCATTGGGGATGAAGGCACATTTACCACACAGAAGATAGACACCAGTAACATGGTAAACGGTAAGCCTGTTTATTACTACAAAAATGCAAACATGAATAATAACACAGTGCCACTTGATGCTGGAGAGGTCATTATCGGCAATGTTTCATGGCTCACCATATCAAACCTGAATTTATCAAACTCAACTGTTGGTATAGATATAGGATACTCTTCGCACATAACTGTCAGAAACAACTCTATTTACAACAGTGGGGATTGCATCGACCTTGACTCTTCGTCCAGCAACACTATAGCCAACAACTCTATTTACAACAGTGGGGATTGCATCGACCTTGACTCTTCGTCCAGCAACACTATAGCCAACAACTCTATTTACAACAGCGGGAATGGCATCGACCTTGACTCTTCGTCCAGCAACACTATAGCCAACAACTCTATTTACAACAGCGGGACTGGCATCGACCTTGACTCTTCGTCCAGCAACACTATAGCCAACAACTCTATTTACAACAACAGCAATGATGGCATCGACCTTGACTCTTCGTCCAGCAACACTATAGCCAACAACTCTATTTACAACAACAGCGGGAATGGGATATACCTTCTTTACTTTTCGCCCAGCAACACTATAGCCAACAACTCTATTTACAACAACACTAATCAGGGCATCGACCTTGACTCTTCGTCCAGCAACACTATAGCCAACAACTCTATTTACAACAACACTAATCAGGGCATCGAGCTTGACTCTTCGTCCAGCAACACTATAGCCAACAACTCTATTTACAACAACAGCAATGATGGTATCTACCTTGATTCGTCCAGCAACACTATAGCCAACAACTCTATTTACAACAACCGCGGGACTGGCATCGACCTTGAGTTTTCGTCCATCAATAACACTATAGCCAACAACTCTATTTACAACAGCGGGTATGGCATCTGCCTTTGGGATGCGTCCAGCAACACTATAGCCAACAACTCTATTTACAACAACAGCGGATTTGGAATCAGGATATATACAGGTTCTCACAATATTATTTATAATAACTCGTTTTTCTATAATCACGGCTCTGGAGATACCTACAACTCCTCACATATTCAGGCATTGGATAATGGTACAAACAACTACTGGAACTCCACAATTGGCATAGGTAATTACTGGCGGGACTGGGCAAATA
>JALULR010000018.1 GCA_027056155.1 DHVE2 group archaeon | reverse complement strand
GACTTGCACATTGCCCGGAGAGAACGATGACCGGCACTGCGATTCGTGATATCACTGGGCAATACCCAAAAATTGTAGGGGCGAGTGATGAGAACACACTTAGAGCGGTGAAAGCAATTTACGAGGTGATAAACTCCAAAGGCGTTATTCCAATGTCATCAATAAAAGCGGCGGAAGCGGTTAAAGTGTTTGAGGGAGTTTACCGAGATGTGAATATAGCGTTGGCAAACGAGCTTGCATTATTCTGCGAGGAGCAGGGCTTGGACGCGTTAGAAGTTTTCAACGCTGCAAACACTCAGCCATATTGTCACATTCACCGTCCTGGGGCCGGAGTGGGCGGGCACTGCATTCCTGTGTATCCGTGGTTTGTTATGAATCTATCTAAGAGGCCAACGAGATTAATCAGGACAGCAAGAACGCTCAACGACGAGATGCCTCGGCACATGGTAGAGCTCACGCTTAAAGCACTAAACATAGCCGGGCTCTCGGCAAAGAACGCAAACATCATGGTTTTAGGTCTCACATTCCGCGGAGATGTTTACGAATTCAGAAAATCGCCCAGCATACCTTATTTGAAACTGCTTAGCGAATGGAGCGAGAACATATACGCATATGACCCTGTTTGCAGCGAGAAAGATGCGAAAAGATACGGGGCAAAGTGGAGCGAGAAATTCGAAAACAAGGATATCATCGTGGTAATGAATGATGCAAAAGAGTTCAAAGAGCTTAATTTAGAAAAAATTGCAGGGGAGATGAGACACAAAATGATCGTTGACGGTCGCGGAATTGTGAATAAAGAAAAAGCCAAAGAGCTGAGATTTATTTATTTAGGCGTGGGCAGAAGGTGAAAATAATGAAAATTATAGTTGTTGGAGCAGGAGTAATGGGTAGAAACCACGCACGGGTTCTATCATCTCTGGGGCATTTAGCAGGCGTGGTGGATGTGGACGAGAATGCAGCTAAGAACATTGCCGAAAAATACAACGTGCCATGGGGCAAGAAAATAAGCGATTTAGAGTTTGACGCCGCGGTTGTTGCAACCCCTACGGTGTATCATTACAGCATAGCAAAAAATGTAATAGAACGTGGTAAGCACGTGCTTGTGGAAAAGCCGTTCACACACAGCATAGAAGAGGGAGAAGAGCTAATAGACCTTGCTAAAGAGATGAGCGTGGTGTTAGAAGTTGGCCACATAGAGCGATTTAACCCTATTGTAGAATTCTTCAAAAACATAAACGAAAAAGAGAAATTGATAACAATTGGGGCGAAGAGAGTAAGTGGTTTTCCAACGAGAATAAGAGATGTTGGCGTAGTCATGGATTTGGGCGTGCACGACATTGATGTGCTCCGCTATTTAGTTGACGAAGTATCTGGTGTGTACGCAAGGGGCGGAAAAATCAAGAACGATAAGTACGAGGATCACGCGTCCATTGTGCTCAATTTCAAAAACGGAAAGACAGGATACATCGAGACAAACTGGCTCACGCCAAAGAAGATTCGCAAGTTATGGCTCACTTACGAAGATAAGTACGCTGAGGGCGATTACATGGGGCAGAGCGTTGAGCTCTCTTACGAGAAAATCAATTACGAGGAATTCAACACATATAATCTGCAAATAGACCTTAACATCAGAAAAATTGCGTTGAGGAGAGAGGAGCCTTTGAGAAGGGAGCACATGGATTTCATAAAGGCTATCGAGGAGAAAAAAGAGCCTTTGGTTAGCGGGGAAGACGGTTTAATGGCCGTGAAAATTGCACAGGCCGCACTTAAATCCATGAATGAAGGAAAAGTAGTGAGGATAGAATAACAAAATTTAAGATGGTTTGCACCATAAGGAGCAGGTGATAGCTATGGACTATTATGTACATCCAACCGCAGAAGTGAGCGAGAAAGCAAAGATAGGAAAAGGCACGAGAATCTGGCACCAAGCGCAGGTGCGGGAAGGCGCCGAGATAGGGGAAGAATGTAACATTGGCAAGGGCGTGTACGTGGATTTTGACGTGAAAATAGGTTCAAGGGTAAAAATTCAAAATTACGTATCCGTTTATCACGGCGTGGAAATTGGAGATGATGTGTTCATAGGCCCCGCAGCAACATTCACTAACGATAAACACCCGCGGGCGTGGCTCTGGGACGACTCGCGATTATGTCACACAAAGATAAAGAAGGGCGCGAGCATCGGAGCTAATTCTACGATTGTATGCGGCACCACTGTGGGCGAATACGCAATGGTTGCAGCTGGAGCCGTCGTAACCAAAGATGTTCCCCCGCACGGTCTCGTAATGGGCGTACCTGCAAAATTGGTGGGTTTCGTTTGCGAATGTGGAGAGAAATTAGACGAGAATTTTAAATGCCCCGTATGCGGTAAAGAGTATCCCGAATTAAAGAAGTACGAGAAAGAGGTGAAAAAATGATTCCAATTGCAAAGCCATGGCTCGGTGAGGAGGAGAAAAAAGAAGTGGAAAAAGTTCTGGATTCCGGCATGCTCGCCTACGGCGAGTGGGTCAAGAGATTTGAGAAAGAATTCTCGGAATACATTGGAGTGAAGCATGCGCTTAGCACGACGAATGGCACACAGGCACTTATTTTAGCTCTGGAAGCGGTGGGTGTGCGGGGCAAAGAAGTTCTCGTACCGAGTTTCACGTTCATAGCTAGTGCAACAAGCATAATCCGCGCCGGCGGCAAACCGGTTTTTGTAGACGTAGACGAGAAAACTTTCAATATTGACCCTGAAGATGTAAGAAAGAAAATAACAGATAAAACGAAAGCAATCATGCCCGTGCATCTTTACGGCCAAGCGGCAAACATGGACGAGATAATGGAAATTGCAGAGGAGCACAATTTATATGTGGTAGAAGACGCAGCTCAAGCTCATGGGGCGGAGTGGAGAGGCAAAAAAGCTGGAGCAATAGGCCACATAGCAGGATTTTCATTCTATCCGACGAAGAACATGACCACCGGCGAGGGTGGAATGGTCACCACAAATGATGATGCCCTCGCAGAACGCGTAACAATGCTGCGCAATCACGGGCAGACTGCAAGATACATGCACGAAGAGCTGGGCTGGAATTTTAGAATGACCAATATAGCGGCTGCAATCGGGCTCGTGCAGCTCAAAAAATTGGACAGAGCCAATGAGATGCGAAGGAAGAATGCGAAATTCTATGATGAAAATCTCGGCGATTCTGTTATAACTCCGTACGTGGACGAGCGGGCAAAGCACGTGTATCATCAATACACAATAAGGGTGAAAAACAGAGATGCGCAAGTGGAAGAATTTAAGAAAGAAGGAATCGGATTCGGAATATACTACCCCCGCGGCAACCACGAGCAGCCGATAATGCAGAAACTAGGGTTCACTGCAAAACTACCAACCACTGAAAAGTTATGTAAAGAAGTGCTCTCGATACCAGTGCACCCACTACTCCGCAGAGAAGATTTGGAGAAAATAGTAACAGTCATAAAGAGCTCTGTAGTTGGGTGAGTATATCCTCCACATCCCAGAGCTCTATATTCTCATGGCAATACTCTAAATCATCCTTATCTGAGACAATGAGCAGCTTGCGGCACTAGAACTTGCCCAATCTCTCCTCAATTTCTTTTATTTCTCTTTTGCTCACTTTTCCTCATTTCACCTCTCCAACTAAAATATATTTTCTTGAAATTTAAGAGCATTATATCAATACCGTACTCTTTTGTGAGATACAGCACGGGATTCTTACTGAACCTCTTAACTAGGAGCACCCTAAAACATCTCCACGTGATGCGGTATTTTCTCCCGATAATATTTTTGCTCTATCTCTCTCTGAAAAATTGTATTTTTCGTCCAGATAATAGAAGTGCTCCAGATAGCGTCCCATAATTCTGCGAGAGCTCGAGCACGGTCTGGAACGCTCCCTTTAGAGTTTTCTCTACTTGGATAGAATTGCCCGCGTAATCCTCCGCATAAACTCGAATGGTAACACTGCCCACGCCCTGCTGCAGCAACGACGCGGAGAACTTGTGCGTGAGCTCGTAGTGGGTGCTGCCCATGCTGGACGGTGCAGTTACCTCGCCGCTGTCTTCATCGTAGATGTCAAAGCTCTTTATTTTCCCTACGTCTCTCACTGCTACGTGCACTACCGCGTATACTTCTATCACCATGTACGGTATACTGTTCCATATCTTCCATACTATTTGGTCTTCCCACCGCAGCGTGAACTTCGTTATTAAGGGAGGAGTATGATCAACGATTAGAGGATTAAATTGATCCCTGAGCCACTGTTTGGCGGCGCTCTCATTCTGCTTATTTTTTATTGTATTAAAGTAGTTTGAAATCCATGAGTACTCGCTCCACAGCGAGGGGTAGCGCACCGCAAAACTGCTCCATCGCGAGCCGTTGGAAAGCATCACCTCCACAAAGTCCGGGATGCCGTCGCCGTCAGAAGCAGACCCGTGGAAGTTGCTGGAGGAATCGTTATATCCATAGGGAATAAATGGGTCTAATTTTAACTCTCTCATAA
>JALULR010000017.1 GCA_027056155.1 DHVE2 group archaeon | reverse complement strand
GTCCCATACTACTCCGAGAACATCCATGAAAATTGGCACAAATATCGTTATGGCCATTACGCCCACCAGCGCGCCGGTGGCGATGAGCACCACTGCCTCATGCCCTTTTCGCTCTTTTAGGTACCTTTGAGAGGGCATGAGCACAAACATGGTAGAATCGTCAGGCGCGCTGAAATATATGGACGGAATCGTGAATACGAATGCATAACTAACAAGCATGCCAATGAGCATTAGAACCATTAGCATTGGGTCCATGCCTAATCCGCCCATAGTAAAGTAGAACAATAGGAAAAATCCTATTACGTTATAGACATGAAGACCTGGAAGCATTGACATCGCAGAGCCAATAGCTGTGCCAAGCAGCACGAATAGAATGCAAAGTATGAGATACGACAGAATCAAGATACCACCTCCACAGAATCGTTGGTAAAAGCTCGCACTTTGAACTCTTTTTCGCCCTTATATAGAGTTACCATGCCCTTAACTATCACTCTTTCTCCGTAATCAAGCTTGCCAGATACGCTGTTTACGCTCTCTACATACACATCATAAGTGTGATTATTGCTCCATAGTGTTATTAAATATCCAGCGCTTAGGTCACGGTAATCAGCAACCACACCTTTTGCTTCTACTAGCGAGTAAATTTGCGGATTTGTAGTATTGCTATATGTTTTTTTGTTTATAATTTCAAATTGCTTAGAGGACATAATAATCTCCCACCTCGGCTCAGTTATGAAATCACTACTCCGTGTCACGGAAATTTCCCATGTGCCGTTATATTGAGTAAACTTGCCCTGTATTTCTACAAAATCACCCGGGCTGTAATGAGCCACACCATGCCTAGAGTAGACGGTGACATTTGTGCCATTGGCGTTTACTACTATTGCAGAGTTTTTTGTATCCTGCTTGACTACCCGTGCCCATGGAATGTGTATGCTACTTTTATTATAGCTCTCGGGATTTTTCATCACCTTGCTTAAATTTACGGTTTCATAGCTTGGAGATGGATTTTTTGGTTGATAAAACTTAAGCGAGCCGTATATTTTTACTACGCCAGAACCAAGTAGCTTGGTATCTACAATGCCCAAGGTTGTATAGGCATGCGGTATTATTAAATCAACAGAGTCGTCAATGCTCGATATAAATCCAAAACTGTATTCACGCACGCTTGTTATGTTGCCTTCTACAGCCACGAGCTCTCCGTTTTTAAAGTCCCATGGCGAGCCCTGAGCCAGAGCTTTAATATGCACAGGTGTGAACGTGCCACAGTATATATTTAAAAATTCTACATTATTCACTGTAATCGATTTTCTCGAGCCGTATGAGAAAGTGCCCTCTACATCAACCGTATCACCTATGCCAGGAACCTTATGCTCTTTTACTACTTTGTCTACAAGATCTCTGTATATCTTCACAGTTATCTCGCCGCTGCCATCGCTGAGCACAAAGCTGAGCTGAGTTACCCCGTAGTTGCTATCGTATGCAGTGGGATACTTAATCACGGTGCCGCGTACATGTACAAATCGGTAATTATCATCAATCGTCAAATTGCTTATTTTTGTGATTTGCACACCGCTGGAAGTATAGGCAAGAACTGCGTAAGTGGCAGATACGAGAATAAGTATTAGCGCGAACACATATATGCTTTTTATTCGTACTCTCTTTTTTACGTGAGCTGTACAGTACGGGCATATCTCTGAGTCGTCGGGAATTTCCATACCGCAGCTTGGGCATTTCATGATATCACCTTGAAGTCATCTATTCCCGCGGGCACTATCTCCCATTCACCGCTCATTGAGCTACCATACCACTGCACTGCGCCGCACAGCCGTATGGTTCCGCTGTAATTATCTGGATTAAACCCGTAAAAATGTACTATATATGTGGGAACAAACACCGAGATGTACCCTGTATTGTCTGTGAAATTTAGCACGTAAGCACCTGAGCGTGTTAGTTTAGGGTTGCTGGCAATATGCCCTATGAGGCTCACCCGCAGATAGTTTCCATACGGATATGAAATTTTGTTTATTTCCGAGATGGTCATTTTTGTGGGCTGTGCGCGGTTTATGGAGATTTGGTCTGGCGCATTTATAATCATATATCTATTTGTGCCCCTAAAATATAGCTCACCCTTGATGGTCACAAAATCACCGTATCCCGGAATCTTGTTTTTCTCCGCTAGCCGCTCTACATTGGGATTGTAAACATGTACTGCCATCACGCCAGTGCCATCATCAACATTTATATACAATGTAGTTGAACCATCTCCTTTTACCACTAACGAGGGTGTTGATGCTACTACTCCTCTTATTTCAACAAGTGCGTAATTGTAGGTGGGTCCAATATCACCTATATGCACATACTGCACCGGTGTACTTTGTGCAAAGAGCAATAAAAATAGGATTCCAAATACTGCAAATGTCAGCGAGCCGTATTTTGCATAGTAGTACGAAGTATGCTTTGGCATCTTTGTGCCGCAGTACGGGCACACTTCTAACGAGCCAACGTATCTTCCACAGTTAGGGCAATATTTCTCCTCTTCCATGTTGTCGTCACCTCAATATGTTGGAAAACTTGCAAATTGTGATTTGTATTATCACCTTTTTTTACCACATGGAGCTTGCTGGTGTGCTTTACTATATCTTTTTGGTACCTTGGCATGATTTCGTAGTATGAAGTATAGGGTGCGGTCTTGTCGTACTGTGCTACTACACCCACCACAGATACATTATCCCCGACAGATATATTTGTCATATTCACTCCGCTAGCTACTACATATATCTCTACGGCACCCGAGCCGTCGTCCACATAGAAATAGTGATTTGTTGTATTGACCTTGGTAACTGTGCCATTTACATAGACAAGCGTGCCTTCTATCTTCTCCACCGCGCTCCAATTTTTGAAATAGCCGGTGGTTAAGTTTTGTGGGGAAATAGGTGCGCTATGATTGAGCTTTTGAATATATTCTAAAGAAGATACCTTAAGCTCCGTTTCTCCATTATATTCATCAAGGGTGCCGCGTACTTGGACTATATCCCCCTCTACCAAGTTTAATTTTGTGTAATCTAAGTTATATCCAAATACTTGCACGCCACCGTCATCACTTTCAATGTACATCTTTAAAAGTGGCTTTCCGCTCGAAGAGGTACGCGAGAAAACATCGGGTGGAGCGATAACCGTGCCATTGACAATAACTTGCTCACCTTTGTGAGTTAAGTTGCCGTTTGAATCTACTTCGTGAATATATGTAAAATTGACATACTTTGCGGAGGAATGAATCATTACTACCTTATCTGGCATTCCTGAACGTATAACGAGTTCGTAGCTCCCGTTGTGCAGTGATACATTGCCGTAAATTTCTATTATGTCGCCCACGCCCACATTTGGAGCAACGGCACCCTTCTGCACATACACAGATATATAATCAGAGCTGCTAGTGCTATTTGATATGGAGAATAGATATGATGCGTACACACTATTAACAGTGGCGTTTGGTATATGCACATTCGTGTTATTGTACTTTGATTCATTGCTTAGCAATTCTTCAATGGTGACATTTACATAGTTAACCGACTCCACATTTTTGACATTGTCGTCCGTGTTGTTTCGTATCTTCAGTTCCCATTTTCCATTATACTGCGTAACCATAGCCCAGATTCTGACCTTCGCCCCCTTGTATACATTTGCATCAATGTGTGCACCTTTTTCAATATATACAGAGATATCTTCGGTGTTATTTGTATTGTTAGAAACGTAGAATAGCCATGAGGCATCATGCACATAGGTAACTACGGCACTTGGCACATATACAGGCGTGTTGTTGTACTTGCCTGCGTTATTTAAAAGCTCGTCGATTGATACATTGGTATAACTTGAACTACCCTTTACATCTACCCTGTCGCTGGTGGCGTTTCGGATTTTCAGCTCCCAAGTGCCATTGTACTCAGTTACCATGCCCCATATCTCGGCATCTAACCCCACCATGGGCGTGCCGTTTACTATGCCTCCTTTTTCCACATAAATCTGAATGTCTTTTCCACCTGTGTCATTACTAACCCAGAATTTCCAACTCTGATATACGCTCACTATCTTCGAGTATGGAACATGTACAAGGGTATTGTTATATCTCTCAGGTGCGTTAAGAATTGTGGTTATATTTACCTCGACGTAGCTCTGAGGCCTGGTTACTATGTGGTCATATGTGTCAGGCCTAACTTTTAGCTCCCATTCGCCTTTGTAGTAAGTGAATTCTGCATATACATCGGCGTAGTACCCGCTTACTATGCCACTCATATTTGAGCCATTAAAGCCCACCACAGTAATCTCAGAGCCATTGTAAAATAGCCCGAATAATTTCAAACCGCTAGATGCATTGTAATATGTCCAACTAATCACGCCCCATGTGTGTACGTTCCTGCCTTTGTAAGTAGAGGTGTGATTTAATAGTACATCGAGAGAGACATTTTCATAGCTCTGAGGCCTGGTTACTATGTGGTCATACGAGTCGGGCCTAACTTTTAGCTCCCACTCGCCTTTGTAGTAAGTGAATTCTGCATATACATCGGCGTAGTACCCACTTACTATAC
>JALULR010000016.1 GCA_027056155.1 DHVE2 group archaeon | reverse complement strand
CCCTGAGCAGCGCCGCATTGCGAAGGTCTTGGCCACGGTGGATGCGGCGATAGAGAAGACGGAGGAGGAGATTGGGCACACGGAGCGGCTTAAGAAGGGGCTGATGCAGAAGCTTCTGACCCGCGGCATCGGGCACGAAAAATTCAAAGAAACGGAGCTTGGGCGCATCCCGAAGGAGTGGGAGGTGGTGAGGCTGAAAGATATATGTGATGAAGATAATGGAATAGTTGCAGGTCCTTTTGGATCAAATTTGAAGGTAAGTGATTATACGGAAACCGGCGTTCCTATAATACGCCTTCAAAACATAGAACGAAACAAGTTTATCAACAAAGATATAAAATACATATCCCCTAAAAAGGCAGAAGAACTAAAATATCATTCATTTAGGGCGGGAGATTTAGTATTAGCAAAATTAGGGATACCTATTGGCAAAACATGCATTGTTCCAGACTATTTGAAATATGGAATTGTTGTGGCTGATGTGGTAAGAATACGACCTATGGAAGATAGAGTTAATAAAAAATTTCTAGAGTACATTCTAAATCATCCCATTACTACATTACAGCTAACTCAAGAAATTATTGGATCAACTCGTCCTCGTGTAAATATAACGCAAGTAAGAAATCTCAAACTTCCTCTCCCGCCCCTCTCCGAGCAGCGCAAGATCGCGGAGATTCTGGGTACTGTCGATAAGAAATTAGAACTCCTGAGGGAGCGGAGGGAGCGGCTGGAGAGGGTGAAGAAAGGATTGATGAAGGACCTGCTCACCGGGCGCAAGAGGGTGCCGGAGGGGGTGGTGTGAATGGTCGATATATTTTATACAAACGAAAATGAATATCAGATATACCGGCGAGTCGTATTTGAGATATATGAAAAAACTCTAAAAGAAACAAAATCAAAGGAAAATGCATATGAGGAGGCAAAAATGTACATAGAGAGTGAGGTAGGCAAATACAGACACTATAAATATTATAGGGGATTGAACGCAGAATTGCTATTTTATCA
>JALULR010000015.1 GCA_027056155.1 DHVE2 group archaeon | reverse complement strand
TCTCCAAAAGCTCTTTGATCTTCGACTCTGCCCCCTTATCAACAGGTAAATTAAAATGTGCAGATGCGGCTATCTCCACAATTTTATGAACTTTTTCTATATACTCGTCTATCTTCGACCTTATAGCCTCTATAGCCCTGCTTCTTAAATCCAATAAGCGTTCAAGGGTAGCACTATCATTTTTATCGCCTATCTGCTCTGCCTCCTCCACCACCCACTCCATGCCATCTAATTTACCAATTACTTCCTTTAACTCTCTAGCCACATGGCTTACCTGCACTGCAACCACCTCATTTAACATCGTCTTTACTGATTCTAAAATCTCAAAGCTCTTTTGTGGCTCAGTATCTAAGAGTTCTTCCCCTTCCTTTAAGCTAGCTCGTATCTTGGCTATCGCTTCTCCAGACATGCTTCCTATGAGCGTATCTATATTTCTGCTCTCCTCTTCATATATACCCTTTACCTTCTCAGCCAGCTCAGTCTTCAAAGTCTCAAACACAGATATAGCTGCGTCCATATCTTTCATGTCATAATAGTTTTTGCCCTCCTCATACTTCTTCTTGTATTCGTCTAAATCGAGCTTACCATCAAGTAGAGAAAAATATGAATCGATAACTTCCATTAACTTATCGCATTTATCCTTCTTTTCACGGAGCGCCTTTGCCTTCTTTTCAAGCTCTTTTTCGAGTTTTAGCCGGCTCAAATACGGAGATGGCAACTTTCAAACCTCCACCAGTGTAATAGCATTTCCGATTTAATATTTACTTTACTTCACCTCTAAATCTTCCAGACTCTCTATTTTCTCCCGTACCTTCACCTCCTCTACAAATGGCACTTTTATTCCAGTGAGTAGAACCAATAGACGCATTTTTCCACGATACTCTGGGTCAACCCTTGCACCCATGGAAAGCTTGGAGCTATCCTTTAAAAATGAGGATATGGTATCTACCGTCGAGTATATCATGCTAAGAGTTGCATCTTCGCCCACTGTCATGTGAATAAGAGCACCCGTAGCTGTGCTGTACTCTACATTCATCAAAGGATTGTTTAGGGCATCTGTTACTATCTTTCTGATATCGTCCAATGGCCCTTCGCTTAACATTATTGTAGAAAGATTACCACTTTCCATAATATATTTCATATCGGAAATGTCAATGTTAATAAGCGAGGGTTTTGTGATTATATCTACGAAGGACATTATTGAATAGCTTATAAGCTGGTCCATTACCATAAACGCCTCATTTAGCGGGCGGTTTGGCACAATATCAATTAGTTTCTCGTTTTCTAATACAATTACTGTATTGGATTTTTTGACAATTTTTTTCAGTCCCTCACGTGCCCTGCTCACGCGAACTTTCTCTATCTTAAATGGCAAGCTCACTATCGAAACTACCATTGCCCCATTCTTTCTCACAATATCCGCAATTACGGGCAATGCCCCTGTGCCAGTACCGCCGCCGAGCCCTGCAGTTAGAAAAACTATATCTGCACCCTTCAAAAGTGCAGCTATGCTATCCCGTGCCATTATTGCACTTCTTTCACCCTCTTCCACATTACCCCCAGTGCCCATGCCATCACTGGATTTGAGAAGCACCTTTTTATCAGCATCGATTATTTTTAAATGGGCATAATCCGTATTTATGGCAATAGTGGGCACGCCTATCCCAAGCTGTTTCATCCGCCACACAGCGTTGCTGCCCGCACCACCGACGCCCACAACCACGATATTTGGGCCCTCATGGGTATGAGGGACATCGTACTCCGTAAACTCGGAAACCCTGCGAAGGATAGAGGAAAAAGTCATTCGCCCGCCTCCTGCTCCTTTTTAATCTTTTTAATTTCATCACTAATTTCGCTCTCTGCCGCCTTGGATACCATTCGCCGTACATACTCTTTAACTGCCATGCGTATTGCATCATCTAAGTCAACAGCCTCTACCTCTCCTTTTTCCACGAGCTCGAGAAGGAGCGAGACTGTTTTTTTGGGAAGATTTACATTCACACGCTCAATATTTTGCGGAGCAAACTTACTGGCGAGAAAGTCTTCTATGGCCCTACGAACTACATCGGAGATATTTTTAAACTCACCCTCATCAACTAACTTTTGAAGCTTGTCAGTAGCGTCTTTTGACAGGCGAATGGTTATCCTCGCCGAATCTGACATTTTTTATCACATCCAATTCCCTTTGTCCGACATAAAGTATGTAGAAGGGCATATAAATACTTTTCTCAACTTTGAAAAATCATGCCAATGCTGGCAAAAGCCCTTGCCCCTCCGGTACAAGCACACCTAAATGCCGAAAAGGCAATACATTAACATCTAGCTCTACAATCTTCGCATTATTCACGCCCACTTTTTCAACCTCATCTTTTAACACGTCTTCTTTGACATCTGCTAAGAGCCAAGCTAAAGAGTAGCCCGGGTATTTTTCACCTATCTTTCTGTTTATAACCTGCATTAAGTCCATAACCGGCCGCTCTTTGTATTCTCTCCCAACTATTACTTCTATTTTGTCTGACATTTGTAACACCCATGTATGACATGTGATAAGTAGTATTTAAAACTTGCTTTGCCACTCTCCGTGATTCAATTATCATTCGAAACATCGTAAGCGCCACGAAATCAAATGCAAAAACGCAAAATAAACAAAACTATACACATTACAAAACAATTAGTTAGATAGAATAGCAAAACAAGAGCACAACATTGAATTACAGAGCAATATCTGCGATAAATTAATATACAAGCTGGTCAATACGCAGACTTAATGGCTGATGAAGAACCGGAAGTAATACGGGTTCCGCTACCCGATAAAAACAAAGGTGAGATGTTTGCGATAGTGGACAAGATAATGGGTGGTGGGCACATGATGGTTATGTGCGCAGATGGCAAGTCGCGCATGGCACGCATACCCGGAAAGATAAAGCGTAGAATGTGGATTCGTGAAGGTGACTTAATAGTTATAAGACCGTGGGATTTTCAAAATGAGAAGGCCGATGTTGTGTACCGCTATACAAGAAATCAAGCTGCGCATCTCAGCAAGAGCAGAAAGCTGCCTGAGATACTGGATGTGTTTGGGAAATGAATGAGGAGGACTTTGATAAGGTCATTGATAGGTTTTTGCCGTATCGCGAGAGCAGAGAAAAAGGAGCAGAATACAGAAAAACTTATGGCGATGTATTCGACCGCCGAACTTTGCTAGCATTTTACAAGCTGCTTAAGAGGAGCATTGAATATGTAGAGTTTCCCATCTCCACTGGAAAAGAAGCTATAGTTTTTAGAGCACGGGGCAAGCATGATGAGCTTCTCGCGGTAAAGGTATATCTGATTTCAAGGTCTAATTACAAAGGTCTGTCTAGATTCATCGATGGCGATGATAGATTTGAGCATGTGCACAAAACCAGAGATAACATAGTATTTATATGGGCTCGCAAAGAGTATCGCAACCTAAAAACTTACCATGCGAATAATGTGCGGGTTCCCGAGCCAGTGGATATGTGGAAAAACATTGTTGTTATGCAATACATTGGCGACGAGGAAAAGCCGGCACCGCTTATGAAAGATGTTATGGAAAGCCTTAAAAGAGATTTTGTATTTGAGCTCATTGAAGAGATGAAAAATATGCTCAGAGCAGGGCTTGTGCACGGAGATCTCAGCGAATACAACATACTGGTATATGAAGGAAAACCGTGGATAATAGACGTAGCTCAAGCAGTGCCAAAGAGCCATTATCTTGCCCCAGAGCTGCTTGCAAGAGACATTAAAAACATAATAAAGATAGGTGATAAACTTGGTGCCAACCTATCCAAAAAGGAGCTAATGAAAGAGTTAGAGGTGATTTAGATGATGTACGTAAAAGTGCCAAAATCTAGGGTGGGTGCTTTAATCGGAAAACACGGCGAGATTAAAAAGAGGGTAGAGGATAAAACAGGGGTGAAGATAAAAGTAGATTCAGATTATGGAGATGTGTCCATAGACGAGCGCAATGCAGATTCGTACATGGCAATGAAAGCCCAGCTTTTTGTTGAAGCGATAGGCGATGGTTTCTCACCAGATAGGGCGTGGAGGATATTCAAAGAAGATGTGTACTTTGAGGAGATATACATTAAGGATTTTGTCGGCAAAAAAGAAAATAGAATTAGAGTTTTGAAGGGAAGAATAATAGGTAAGGAGGGAAAAACTAGGCGCATAATCGAAGAAATGAGCGGTGCAGATATATCCATATTCGGCAATACAGTAGCTATAATTGGAGAGTACTACCAGCTTGAAACTGCAAAGCGTGCTATAGAGATGATACTCAGCGGCAGCAAGCATGCTACAATATACAATTACTTGGAGAAACGAAAAAGAGAGTTGAAATACATATCGCTGGATTCGTATTATATACAGTGATGAAAGTTGGTAGTGGAAAACTTTGTACTTTCTCTGTTGCTACTAATCCTCCTTGCAAGGACATTGGGATTGCTGTTTAACAAGTTTGGAATACAGAGCTTGGTGGGCGAGGTTCTGGGAGGCGTAATATTAAGTCCAATTGTACTCAATATTCTGGCGCCGAGTGAAGTTCTCAAGATGTTCAGCGAATTTGGCATAATCATGCTGATGCTTCTCTCTGGGCTTCTAACTGATTTTAGAGCATTTCAAGAGCATAAGTTTAAGAGCTTTGTAGTAGGCGTGCTAGGTGTGCTTGTGTCAATGGCACTTATA
>JALULR010000014.1:2923-4706 GCA_027056155.1 DHVE2 group archaeon | reverse complement strand
ATCCTGAGTTTATTACATTTCTCTTGTATATCGCTCCAAAGCTTTCACCAATTATGAGAGATATGCCAAGTGCAATAAAACAATCTACCGCCTGCTGCCTAGATGAACCCGAGCCGAAGTTGCGCCCTACAACCAATATATCCCCTGGCTTCGCCTTATTTGGGAAATCCTCCCAACCCGGAAGATTGGAAAACGCGTGTTTTCCCATTTCTTTCAAATCGGTAATGTATAAATATCGGTTATGGAATATCATATCCGTGTCAATGTTATCTATTCTCTTGCCTTGCTCGTTTTCAATTTTCCATATTCGCCCTTTGATTGTCATAGGCTTCATGACTGGGGATTGCAACAATTTAATTAAATGTTATCCTCCCCTTGAAAGAAGCACAGTTTTGACAAAAATGTTATATGCTTAGCCCATATACCACCATTAAATGCCTTCAGAATACAGTGCCAAGATCGAGGAAATCATGGTTCGGGAGCTGGGCCAGCTGGGCAAGTTCGTTATTAAAAAACAATGCAAGGACTTGGGAATAGACCCAGATAATATCAAAGAATCAGACTTGCCCAAACTAGCAAAGGCGCTCGGTAAGGTTATGATAACTTTTGGAGGGGAAGATAAAGCCAAAGAAATTGAGCTGGAAATCAGACGCCTCATTCGCTGAGCTTTTTAGGGTTCTTATCTTTGCTCAAAAGCACTACGCGGCTATCCTCCTTTTCGTCTGTGTAATAATAGCCGGTCATATCCGCTAATTTCCTAGAAAACTCCTGTATATCTGCATGCGAGGGCATATTGCTTAAGTTCAGGCGCTCTCGCGAATAGCCAACAAACACATAGGCTTTTGACTCGATGAATGTTGGCTCACCTATTGAGTCTAATTTTGCGTATTCTTTCAGATAATCCATATTCCAGCCCTTAACTAAGGTATGGCGAATAACAGTCCTAGTATCTAGCGAGGGCAATAGCTCAAGTGTGCGCCTCAAGCGCTCCCAGCCATTCTTTATTAGCGGCACAAGGAGCTTTTTGTATATCTCTTCATTCGGTGCAGCGAGAGTTACGTATAGCTGCGTTGGCAATGGGTCTAAATTCTCGAGCACTTCGGGCATTGTGCCGTTAGTCACCAAAAAAGTAGTAAATCCACGCTTGTGGTACTCTTCTATCAACTCTCCCAGCCTTGGATAGAGCGTAGGCTCGCCAATGAGAGAAATCGCCACATGTTTTGGCTCCATTGCTTCCTCCCATTTCTTTCTATCTACGCGAGAATCGCCCTTGTACCCCACAATTAAGCGTTTTTGCTGTTTTATGCTCTCTTCCACTATGTACTCTGGGTCATCTACCTCCTTCAATTTCACTTCATCAAACCCCTGAAAACGCCAGCAAAACAAGCAGTTTTGCGTGCAGTTATTTACAGTAGGGCTCATCTGCAAACAGCGATGTGTTTTTATTCCGTAAAACTGTTGTTTATAACAAAACCTATTACGAAGCAAGCTCTCTCTAAGCCAGTGACAGAGTTTAACGGCACTGTGGTTGCCTACAATAGCATAGCCCTGCTTTTCGAGAATTTTTTTTGTATTTGGGTCCATGGTACAGAGTAGAAATGCAATTATTTAAGCTTTTAACATACCATCTCCTCGCATCACTCATTCAATAGCTCTTGCAAAACCTTAAAAGATTTCTCTAGTTCGGATTTCCATTGCCCGTGATACAATGCTGCCGCTGGATGATACATTGGCAATATTATTATTTTGCCTTGGAATACTTTGCCCTGCACAGAGGATATAC
>JALULR010000014.1:0-2913 GCA_027056155.1 DHVE2 group archaeon | reverse complement strand
GGATATACTGTTCATCACAAATCCGAATTTTTCTAAAATGTACTTTGAGGAGAATCTGCCAAGGGGACATATAATTCGAGGCTTCATTACTGCAATTTGGCGGTCTAGGTACGGAGCACAAGCATTTATTTCATCGTTTTCTGGGTCTCTATTTCCCGGGGGCCTGCATTTTACAATATTTGTTATATACACATCATCTCTCGTTAAACCGATAGAGCTAAGAAGTGTGTCCAGATACTTTCCTGCAGCGCCCACAAAAGGGCGGCCTTTGAGGTCTTCCCATTTACCCGGTGCCTCGCCCACAAACATAATCTTCTTCTTAAATCCCCCTTCACCGGGCACGGGTTTTGTGCGCGTTTTAGCAAGCTTGCATTTAGCGCAGTTATTAATTTCCTCCTCTATTTTAACGCGCGAGTCTGTAAACGAGAAAATACTGGTTTGCATGACGGTAAATTTGCACAAAGAATATAAAACATTTCCCTCATGCTCAAAACATGGAGCTTGCATCAAGATTGAAATTATATGTGATATCATCGTCCAATCCTAGTGAGCTAGACAAAATTAAAGATGCATTAGAAGGCGGGGCCACCGCAGTGCAGTTGCGCTTAAAAGGTTTGCCCGAGTCAGATATATTAAAGCATGCGAAAAAACTTAGAAAACTCACAAATGAATACGATGCGCTCTTCATAGTGAACGATTATGTACAAGTTGCTATCGAGTCTTATGCAGACGGTGTGCATCTAGGCTCAGAGGATATGTCCATAGTGCAAGCGAGAGAGTTAAGCAAGACCATAATAATAGGCCGCACAGTGAGAAATGCGTATGAGGCAAAGCTTGCAGAGAAGCAAGGTGCTGATTATCTCGGGGCAGGAAGTATATATACATCGCCAACAAAAAAAGTGCCTGTTATCGGCTTGCAAACGTTAAAGCAAATTGTAATTAATGTAAACATACCCGTGGTGGCAATAGGTGGCATAACCCTAGCTTTTCTACCTCAAGTGCTCAAAACCGGTGTTGCTGGTGTGGCTGTGCTAAGTGCAATAATGCACGCCGAATCTCCAAAAGCAATGGCAACTATGTTTCGTAGTACTCTTGATTCTCTTCTTCCTCATAATACTCATCATTAGTGCGCTCCATAGATGCTAGGTATTTTAGTACGGGTGTTGGAAAACGCACAAGCACACCTGCAATTATAAGGTACAGAAGATATGGGTAATACAGCATAACCCTTGCCTTATCGTAATCTATCTCTGTTACACCTGTGCCCAAAATTATGAATGTATATGCAAGCACCAAAAACAGCGCGATGAGCTCTGACACCATGGAGAGCCAGCTATCGGTAAGGTCAGCAAGAAAATATACTATTACAATGGGTATTCCCAAATACATTGCAATTTTAAGGGTGTTAATGTACTTATCTGTAAGTAAGCCCGGATAGCTAGCATTAATAGCGTATATTATGGCGACTGGTATGCCTATGAATATCACGCTTCGTATTATCAAGAGCAAAATAGCCTTGAGAAGTTTCATAGATTTATCACCTCTTGATAATATATACCTCTCTCGCTATCTGAGCAAGTGAGTACTACTTTATCCACGAGCTGAGTGACCGTGATGGGCTCGTATCTAGTCACTCTTTCTCCCTTAGCAACAGTGAGCTTTTCTGTATCATGCCCCACCAGATTTGAGTGGTAATAATAATCTTTGGTAATCGTTAAGTTTAGCATAAATGGCGCATCGTTTTCAAAGGAATAATAAATGGTTCTATTGCTAAGTAGTTTATAATGAAAATCGTTTAGTGGAGCTCCCCATCTGTAATCTGTGCTTAAAGGTATCGCAATATTACCTAAGGACATATTGCCATCAAGGTGCAGGGTCTGGCTTTTTGTTATTAGCGTTCTTGACGAATTTTTATCAAGAAGTAGGTGCAATGTGCCGTTGTATTGCTCTCCGAGAGAAAATTGCGTGCTAAACGTGCCTAACTTTCCCTTGCTGTTAACAGTGCCTGTAAATTCAGATGTGCCAGAGAGATAGTCTGCAGTGCATATTGTATATGGAATTTCCACGCTCAATTTAGAGCCCTCTTCCTTTATCTCTTTTGGCTCATGAAGTGTAAATTCTTTGACAATGGGCTGCCACTGCACCTCTGCATTGTATAATGTATCCACGCTCACAAGGTTTAGCATATAATTTAAGGCTATGGAAAATTCCACATGAAATGAATCATAATTGTAGATATGATAAAAATCTGGCTCTTCTAGCTGGTAGAGATGAGTTAGGTTTATGGGTATGCTCACATTCACAGTTTTAGTAGTTCCAGCTTGGATATTGCCCAAGTTCTGCCCCGAATCTATAAAAGTGGCAGTTTTATTATTTACCTTAAATAGCAGGTTTAGATTATTGATGTCATAAACACCATTGTTTTTTATGGTCACTGGCGTAGAGAGTATGATATTCTTACCATCAAAATACCATTTGGTCTTACCCACATGCTCCACAGCTATGCTCTTGGTGGCTAAAGGCAATACTGCGAGAAGCACCAGCAAAAACACGGCAATATGAAAAACAAATGCAAAGCGTCGATATACTTTGTATATAGTATTCCAATCCATCACTCATAATAACTCTACATTGCATAAATAATTTTTGAGGTGCTCGATAGGTTATGTGCCTGCGGTCTGCCGCAAATCTTAGGAGGTGATCCATCCGCAGGTTCCCCTACGGATACCTTGTTACGACTTAACCCTCCTCGCTGACCCCAGGTTCGACCCTGCCCAGAGAACAGAGCCTCACCTAGAGCCAACTCGGATGGTTTGACGGGCGGTGTGTGCAAAGAGCAGGGGCGCATTCACCGCGGGATGTTGACCCGCGATTACTACGGAATCCAGCTTCACGAGGGCGAGTTACAGCCCT
>JALULR010000013.1 GCA_027056155.1 DHVE2 group archaeon | reverse complement strand
ATAGAAAGGTGCAAGGCCGACATAGTAAAAGAATTCATAGAACCTTACGAAAATCTTCAGAGGGCGCTAAGTGCAATTAAAGAGGAAAGAGATGGTATCGAACTAGTATTAAAACAGATGGAAAAAGCGTTAAAGTCTCTTGGTGTGGAAGTTATCAAAGCAAAAGGTGAAAAATTTGACCCTATGCTGCATGAGGCAATAAGCGTTGTAGATGGAGATGAAGATGATATAGTTGTAGAAGAGTATCAAAAAGGATACACGCTAAATGGCATGGTACTGCGCCATGCGAAAGTTCTCGTCTCAAAAAAGAAGGAGGTGAAACAAGATGAGTGAAAAAATAATAGGCATAGATTTAGGCACAAGCAATTCGGCTGCTGCTGTGTATATTAACGGCACAGCAAAGATAATACCCAGTGCTGAGGGAAATACCATGTACGGCAAGGCATTTCCTTCGTATGTTGCATTTACGAAAGATGGTCAGCTTTTAGTGGGCGAGCCTGCCCGGCGTCAGGCGCTAACCAATCCAGAAGGCACAGTTTACGCGTTTAAAAGAAAGATGGGTACAGACTATAAATACAAAATTCGTGGCAAGGAGTTCACGCCGCAACAGCTATCTGCATTTTTACTGCAAAAAATAAAGAGAGATGCAGAAGCATACTTGGGTAAAAAAATAAAAAAAGCAGTAATTACCGTGCCTGCATACTTTAATGATAATCAGAGGCAGGCAACCAAAGACGCTGGTGAGATTGCGGGGCTAGAAGTTGTGCGCATTATCAATGAGCCCACTGCCGCAGCTCTCGCTTACGGCATAGACAAGAGCGAGGAAGAGCTAAAAATCATGGTTTATGATTTTGGCGGAGGTACATTAGATGTTACCATTATGGAATACGGCGGTGGTGTGTTTGAAGTAATTTCCACCGCGGGAGATACGCAGCTTGGAGGCACGGACATGGATAACGCCATAATAGATTACATTGCTGAAGAATTCAAAAAGGAGAATGGCATAGATTTGCGCAACGATAAAAACGCATTTATTAGGCTAAAGGAAGCTGCTGAAAAAGCAAAAATTGAGCTTTCTACCGTTCTCCAGACCGATATAAATCTACCGTATATCACCATAGTTGATGGCGAGCCAAAGCACCTGAATATGACACTTACCAGAGCAAAGCTAGAAGAGCTTGTCAGGCCCATAGTAGAGCGCTCTGGAAAGAGCATAGATACCGCTCTGAAAAACGCAGAGCTGAGCAAGAGAGATATAGACAAAATTATTCTTGTCGGAGGCCCCACAAGAATGCCCATTGTTCAAAACTATGTGGAAGAGTACATGGGCAAGAAAATAGAGCGCGGCATAGACCCTATGGAGTGCGTTGCCACAGGTGCTGCAATACAGGGTGCGGTGCTAGCCGGAGATGTAAAAGACATAGTACTACTCGATGTAACGCCTCTTACCCTCGGCGTGGAGGTACTCGGTGGCTTGGTAGAGCCGCTAATACCCGCAAACACAACAATACCCGTGCGCAAATCAAAAGTATTCACAACAGCAGCAGATAACCAAACCACGGTAACTATTCACATAGTGCAGGGCGAGCGGCCCATGGCTCGGGATAATGTATCGCTAGGCATGTTCAATTTAACGGGCATTCCACCGGCACCGCGGGGCATACCGCAGATTGAGGTTACTTTTGATATAGACTCTAATGGCATTCTGCATGTAAGCGCAAAGGACCTCGGCACGGGTAAGCAAACGGGCATAACAATATCAGCAAGCACAAAGCTCTCCAAAGATGAAATCGAAAAGATGAAGAAAGAAGCAGAGAAATACGCGGAAGAGGACAAAAAGAGAAGAGAAGAAATCGAAAACCGCAATAAACTCGAACAATTGATATACGCGGCCAAGAAATCGGTAGAAGAATACGGCGATAAAATACCAGAAGCAGACAAGAAAGAAGTGGAAGATGAGATTAAAAATGCCGAAAAAATACTAAGTGAAGGCAACGGCGAGAAGATAAAGGAAGAACTGGAAACACTAGCAAAGAAAGTGGAGAAAATCGGTACTGCAATATATCAGCAAGCGCAAGCTGCGCAGGGCGCCCAAACAACGCAAAACGCGCAAACAGCACAAGCCACGGAGCAAAACGGCCAAGGCAAGGTACATGATGCCAGCTATGAAGAGAAGTGACCCGTATGGGCAAAAATTACTATGAGATTCTCGGAGTGTCAAAGGACGCGAGCAAAGATGAGATAAAGAGAGCATACAGAAAACTCGCAAAAAAATATCACCCAGACCTGAATCCGGAGAACCGAGAGGAAGCGGAGGAGAAATTCAAAGAAATCAGCGAAGCTTACGAAGTGCTAATGGACGACAAAAAGAGAGAAATATATGATAAATACGGCGAAGAAGGACTTAAAGGCAGAGTATTTGGCAACGAAGGGTTCACATGGGACGATTTCTCCCATGTTTCTGATATTTGGGACATGTTTGGCGGCGGAATGGGTGGGTTCTTTCGAGATTTTTTCGGGTTCTCGGCACCGCGGGAAGAGCGCCGGGGCAGAGACCTTGCTGTAAGAGTTAATATAGAGCTCAAAGATGTGATTAACGGTGTGGATAAGGAAATAAAAGTGAAAACTTACGACACCTGCCCAGTATGTCACGGCACTGGAGCTGCACCCGGCAGCGAGGTTAAAACATGCCCAGCATGCGGAGGCACTGGCAAGAAAAGAGTTGTTGTGCAACGCGGGCCGTTTCAATTTGTATCAGTGACCACATGCGATGTCTGTCATGGCACAGGCAAGATTATCGAGAAAAAATGTCCCGAGTGCGGAGGCACAGGCAGGGTGCTACGGGAGAAAAACATTGTAGTGCATATCCCGCCGGGAGTGGAGAACGAAGACGCTCTGAGGATTCGCGGAAAGGGAGAAGTGCCAGAGCATGGTGGCATTCCCGGCGATTTGTATGTGTATATCTACATAAACATGCCAGAGGGCTATAAAAGAAATGGTAGAGATTTAATGAAAACTGAGAAAATACCCTATCCCACTGCTGTTTTGGGCGGCGAAGTAGAGGTGGAAACTCTCGACGGAAAGGAGAAAATAAAAATTTCGCCCGGCATGGAGAGCGGGAGCGAAGTAGTAATAAGAGGCAAAGGCTTGCCGCCGTTTGGTGGTGGAAAACGAGGCAACTTGATACTCCGCATAGAAATAGATGTGCCTAAAAAACTAAGCAAGCGTGCTAAAGAGCTTGTGAAAGAGCTCGCCAAAGAGCTAGGAGTGGATACAAAGAAGTCATGGTTCGGACGTTGAACATTTACTAAAATTCCTGATTTTTTGAGAATGCAAGGATAATTATTTATAGGAATATTGTATTAATAAAAACTCGGGAGTGGTGGATATGGAGATTAAAGTCCGCGTGCCAAAGGAGGACTTTGAGTATATACGATTTATGAGAGACCAGAATTTTAGTGAGTACCTTCTTTACAAACTTAAAGCGTTTGAGATGAACATGGAATCACAAGACGAAGATGCATTGAAGGCTAAAATCGAGAAAATAAAAAAAATTGTGAATACGATGGAATCTGAAATTCCCGAGCTGGAAAAATTTTACAGAAGAGCAAAGAAAGACGAAAAAGATATGGAAGAATGGATAGACATGCTCGAAGAGGAAAATAAAAAGCTGTTAGAGGGGATAAAAGATGACAAAAATAATAGTGAAATCAGGAGCCATTGACCACAAAAAATTCATAGTAAACAAGCAGGTAGAAAATCTAATAGAAGAGCTTGCTAATAAATACGGGCTCACACAAGAGAAGCTAGTAGAGATTGCTTTAAACAACAACTATTTAGAATCAAATACCAGAGATGAAGATGTATCTAAATTGCAAAATGAGCTGCTTAATGCGCAGAAAAAGATGTTTTCGGTGGAGATGAAATGGAGCTCGCTACACACGCGTAATTTACTTATAACAAAAGAGCTCAAAGAGCTATCTGTAACCTTGATTGGATTTGTGAATCAAAACAGAACGCTGAGAAAGATGCTCGGCATGGAAGAGAAGTATGGAGAGATGCGCAAGCTAGCAGAGCACTACTTGTTTATGAACTACAGAAAAGAGCAACACAAGTGAGTATCGGCTTTATATACCAAATCGGCATGCGCGTAGCTATGACCGAGACAATCGAAGCGTATGTGCTGCTTACAGCGGAGATTGACAAAGTAGAAAAGGCATTAGATGAGATAAAGAAAAAAGTGAAAAATGTAAAAGAAGCAAAAGCCGTCACAGGTCCATACGACGCCATACTTCGAGTAGAAGCATCAAGCTTGCGGGAATTGACCCGGGTAATACTTCCAAAGATTTTCAAGGTGGAAGGTGTGATAGATACAACAACAGCCATAGTCATACCTCCAAAGTGAAAAAGCGATTAAAATGGCAGTAGATAGAAAATTAACCACACAATATGCCCAGCTTCGAAGAATACGCAAGAGAAGAAGGCGTAGACAGCTACTTATAATTAACCTCAAAAGAAGAAAGCGCAAAGTGGTGCTGAGGAGAAATCACATTCGCGTAGAAAAGGAAAAACTCACGCCCAAGGAAGGGCTTGCAATTCTAGTGGGAACGCAGATTGGCGCTGGTGTGCTCGGCTTGCCCTACGCCGCAGCCAGTGTGGGTCTGATTTTGGGCTCGGCAATTTTGTTTGGTGTTATGCTCTTGCTTCTATTTACTGCAATAA
>JALULR010000012.1 GCA_027056155.1 DHVE2 group archaeon | reverse complement strand
CTTCAAATACGCGCAAATCGCAAAATTTTATTAGGGAAGAGAAGAACGCGCGGGCTTGGTGCTGGCTCGGACCCAATGGTGGGAGAGGACGCTGCTAGAGAGAGCGAAGATAAGCTTCGTGAGATTTTGCAAGGCGCGGATATGGTATTTGTAACCGCGGGTATGGGTGGCGGCACAGGAACAGGCAGCGCACAGTACGTTGCAAAGCTCGCAAAGGAGATGGGTGCACTTGTATTATCTGTGGTTACACTTCCGTTTAAGGCAGAGGGTAAATTAAGAATGGAAAATGCAATGTGGGGCATTGAGCGATTGCGCAGATACTCGGATACCACAATAGTTATCCCAAACGATAAGCTTCTTGAGCTCGTGCCTAGACTTCCACTCAACGAGGCTTTTAAAGTTGCAGATACTGTGCTTATGATAACAATAAAGGGCATCACAGAAATTCTCACCAAGCCGGGATTAATTAATGTGGATTATGCAGACTTGCGCACCGTGCTTGGCTCTGGCGGCGTGGCGATGGTAGGCATCGGAGAAAGCGATAGCTCTCATGACCGCGTCAAAGAGGCCGTGGAAGAGGCAATAAATTCACCGTTAATAGATGCAGACATAAGCGATGCATCAGGAGCATTGGTGCGCATAGTTGGTGACTCACATATGAACGTGCAAGAGGCTCAGATGGCAGTGGATCTTGTGCAAAAGAAGATTAGCAAGACTGCAAAGATAATATGGGGCGCGAGCGTGGACGAAGAGATGAACAACATGGTTCAAGTGCTTGTGGTGCTCTCGGGAGTGAAATCTCCATATTTCATAGAGAAGGGAGGCTCGCTTAAAGGTACACGAACCGTAGCTGGAGATACTCTAGATGCGGACATAGATGTGATAGATTAGTTAAGCAGTGAGTCAACATGAAAAAATCCGAGCTCAAAAGCGCAGAGGAAAAGTTCAAGTTCTACAAAGAGAAGAGAAACGAGCTTAGAAACCAAGCAAGAGAGTTACGAGAAGAGCGAGACCTGCTCCGTGAAAAGAGAGA
>JALULR010000011.1 GCA_027056155.1 DHVE2 group archaeon | reverse complement strand
CGAAATTTGCCGTAGCGCATGAATTTATCGCCCTCTACAACCCTTCGAGTTGTTGCAAGAATAAGCGCAAAAGCTAGGTCCGCAGTAGCATTTGTAAGAACCCCCGGCGTATTTACCACCACTATCCCCTTCTTCTTTGCGTATTCTATATCTATGTTGTTGTATCCCACGGCGTAATTGCCTATAACCTTCAATTTAGGCGCAGAATCAATCACTTCGCGGTCAATTGGGTCCGAGAGGAGAGAAATTAGAGCGTCCGCATTCTTCGCGCCCATTATTATTTCCTCCTTGCTAGGCTGCCGCTCTTCGGGGAAGATATCCACTTCAAGCCCTGCATCTTTCAATATTTTTATGCCGTCTTCGGGAATTCGGCGGGTGATGAAAACTCGCATGCTGGGGCATGTGTGAAAAAGTATTAATTATTCACTCAATGAGCATCAATTCTCTGCATTTTATCTTTATGTATTTGGAGTTTCTTAGCATTTTCTCTTAACGCACATATATCCCAAACCTCAATTTCTGTCCGCGGAATGTCTTTCTTATCTGGAACTACGAGTATCTTTCTCGCAGAGGGGAATTTTCCCAATTTGTCCTCCACCGCACTCATTTCTTTTTTAGTTATCTCTTTTTTCCATTTCACTTCTGCAACTACGCTTAATTTTTTGAACTTCACTAAGGCCACATCAATCTCCGGCTTCAGAATTTTAACGGGCTTCAATCCAAAATATTCAGCCATGTACCTTTCTACAAATCTCTCTATGAGAAAGGGTAATCTCACACGAACCACATCTCTAATAAATCCCCAAGATAAATCCAGGTCTTTCAAATCATACTTTGCATCCAAGTAATACACTATTTCCGTGAGCGGAGACACGTGGCGATAGTAACTTCCCTTCTTTTTGCCCCAGAGCTCCACTTTCTCTATCAGCCCAGTTTTTATCATTATATTGATGTATTTGGTGATGTACGACGTAGAAGCTTTTTCAATTAAATTTTCACTGTAGAGATGATTTGATATTTCAGATAAGCTATGCTTTCCAGCGGCGATAGATTCCAAAATTGCATCGTATCTTCTGCTATGAGTCACGTCTTCCTCGTCCAAAATCTCCCCTATTAAAGATCTTGCGAAAATGGAGCCGGAAAGTATCGCATTTTCCATATTCTTTCCTATGTGAGTGGGCTCCTGATACCAGATTAAATTCTCAAGATCTTTTTTGGTTTTTATTTCTCCAGCCATGAGTTCAATGGGTGATATTAGTCCCACTTTTTTAATGGAAAATAGCCCTTTGAGAGGTGCATTAGGGCCATCAACAAACCGTTTGTGGAAATGGATGGTCGAGGTTATTAGCACGAAATTTCCGGAGCACTGCCCCGCCTGCAAAGCATCGAAAAATTTTGGATCAGCGCGATGAAACTCATCAACGATTGTGTTATCATCGCAAAGCTTTAGAAACACTTTCAGGTCGTATTCCTCTCCCTCCTCTGGGTCGAAGAACTTTCCACCGCGGCGAACTATGTAATATTTGTAATTGGGAAGAGTTAATCTCGCGTAGAATGTCTTACCTGTCTTTCTCCTCCCAAAAAGCAACCTTCTTCCTTCACTGCGAAGAAATCTTTCCAAATCCGCCCTTTTAATTGTGATACTCACAGTATCATACTGATAGTATCATATTATATAAAGATTACCGAGTTTCTAAGAGTAAAGAGAAGTTAAAATAGAGGGGTGCTGATGTGTGCTTGGGTTAGAAAATTATTTATTTTCACAAATCAATTTCCACCGCTATCGGTGCATGGTCCGAGCCCAAGACATCGCTCAGAATCCATGATCTTTTAACTTTTTCCTTCAAATCCGGGCTCACAACAAAATAATCCACACGCCAGCCAATGTTCCGAGCGCGAGCGTTGAAGCGGTACGACCACCAAGTGTAGTGCCCACCTTCCTTTGTGAATAATCTAAACGTGTCAATCCAGCCATCGCCAATGAACTCGTCCATCCACGCACGCTCCTCTGGAGTAAAGCCCGCATTTTTGACATTTTGCTTTGGATTTGCAAGGTCTATCTCTTTATGTGCCACGTTGAAGTCTCCTGTTAAAATCACGCTTTTTCTTTCTCTCAGAGCGTTTAGATACTTGTGTATTTCTCTATCAAATTCTATCTTGAAGTCTAGCCTTGTTAGCTCGTGCTGGGAATTGGGAAAATATGCGTTTACAAGGAAAAAATTCTCGTATTCTGCCGTGATGACTCGCCCTTCTTGGTCAAATTTTTCCACTCCTATCCCGTAATAAACCCTAACGGGTTTTATCTTGGAGAATAGCGCGGTGCCCGCATAGCCTCTCTTTTTTGCAGGGTTTAGATAGATATGGTATTCGGGATAGTTTTTAACCTCGGGGGGCACGCTTTTTAAATCCGCTTTAAGCTCCTGCACAGCGAGAATGTCAGGCTGGTATTTTTTTAGAAACTCCAAAAACCCTTTCCGCAGGCACGCGCGAATTCCGTTCACATTCCACGATATCATGAGCATAGCTAGGAATCACAGTGCCCTTATTTAGGCTTTATCCCGTTCAAGCAAGCATCGTTTTTCTATTTTATCCGCGCTAAACGGTATTTGCGCGCAATGTTTATATATGCCATTGATATGCCACCATAGCGGGTGATGGCGTCCGCCCGATCTGGCCAGCACTGGCTTGATGACGCCTGTTATAATACGAGGTGAACGCCACATGATCCCTGAGCTGATAATCGGTCTTGTTCAGGTACTAGCGGTACTGCTGCTATCCCCCTTAATAGTGGGGATAATTAAGAAAACAGAGGCTATATTCGAGTCTAGAAGAGGAATTAGCGTATTGCAGCCCTATTATGACATTGCCAAGTTTTTCAGAAAAGAGAACCTCATTCCAAAGAACTCTGGCTCGCTTTTCACAGTTGCACCCTTGCTCGCGTTTACAGGATACTTGATACTACCGTGGGTGGTGCCCATAGTGTTTGGCGCACCTTCATGGATTGCTCCAACTGTGGATTTTCTGGGTGGAGCGTTCATATTCGGGTTTGCATCTTATTTCTCGGTAATCGGTACCGAGCGCACAGGCTCTTACTATACGGGTATTGGAGCAACACGAGGCATAAATTTCGGTGCGTTTGCAGAGCCGGTCTTAATTACAGTATTCTTCGGTGTGGCGGTTATAACGGGCACAAATAACCCATTTGTTACCAACGCATACCTTCGAGACAACCTTAGCTGGCTTCTCTCGCCCACGCATCTGTTTCTCATAGCAGCATTCTTTCTCCTTATTCTTTTTGATACGGGCAAGTTGCCCACAGAGAGCCACACAATGAGCGAGCTCGGAATGATTGGACAGGGCATGGGTATGGAGTACTCTGGCTCTCTATACGCTCTAAAAATGTGGGGCGGATACATGAAGCAGTTTATTCTGTTTGGTGTGTTTATAAATGTATTTGCTATGCCATGGGGCATTGCTATGGAGCCTAGCGCGTGGGGCATACTATGGGGTCTCGGGCTGATACTCTTCAAAATGTTCATTCTGGCAGTAATCATAGCCATGGTTGAGGTTTCTGTGGCAAAGATACGGCTCTTTAAGATAATTGATTATCTCACTTTTGCGTATTTGATGGCTCTTGTTGCGGTGATTTCCTTCGTATTTATGGGAGGTGCGCCTTTATGATACTATATCGCTCAATAGTGGATTTTTTGGGTATATTGATACTCATCTATGGATTTGTCATTATTGCAGAGAACTTCATTCACAGCCTTGTAAGGCATCTTCAAGTTCAATCTCTGCTCTTAGCTCTGCTCATCTTCGCAATTGGCTGGCATTACGGCATAATCGAGCTCTGTGCCCTATCAGTGCTTACCGCTCTGTTTAGAGGCTGGCTCGTTCCCGAGGTACTCCTAAAAAATATAAAAAGAGAGGGGGTGTGGGAGCATAGGGAGCTTACTACAAGCGCTCGCCACGCTCTAATTATTGGCATAGTTGTTGTTATATCTTCCATGCTGGTTTACGGTGCCATTCAGCCGCTGCTTCACACATGGGACGCAGAGATACCCTTTGCACTGCTCATTCTCGGATTGACAATAATTATATTGCGCAAAAACGCCATTGCACAGATTGCCGGCTATATTGTTGAAGAAAACGCACTTCTATATCTCGGCGTAATTCTCGCACCAATGAGCTTTCTTTTAGAGGTTGGCATACTTCTTGATATCATCGGCGCAGCCATTCTTGCAGTCATACTCGGTGCTGAGAAGGAATACGGACCAATAGAACTTGATGAGCTTTCGGGGTGATAAATATGAACGAGTTGTACATTTTTTATGGTATATTAATTGCACCTGCGATTGCCGCGCTTGCTGGAGCTTACAAAAATTGGAAGCTGGTGGCTGCTCTTACCATGCTAGCAAGTACCATATCTGCGCTTTTGTCCGCAATTCTTTTTTTCACATCAGCTAATATAAGCAACTCTTGGTTTTATGTGGATAACGTATCAAAGGCCATGCTTCTTGTTATATCTTCCACCTTCATTTTCGCAGCTTTTCATGCCTATGTATGTATGGGCCGCGTAAAAGAGTTCTATCTTCCACCTAATTATTATCTGATGTTTTTAAACCTATTTGCACTTACCATGTTTTTGGCAGTGAGCACGCCTGACATAGGCTATGCATGGATTTGGCTCGAAACATCAACCATCGCTAGCGCCGTTCTTATTCTCATGGAAAAGGGCAAGGCGCACATAG
>JALULR010000010.1 GCA_027056155.1 DHVE2 group archaeon | reverse complement strand
GTTTTTATTCCCGTTTCTTTCCAAATCCAATCCGCCTGATAATCGGGATTTTCATTCACCATTTTTAATCCAAAATGAGTCATCATCGCAAGCTCGGGTTTTATTTCTGCAATTAGCTTAGCCGCTTCTTTCGTGCTTAGATGGTACGGTATCTTAGCGCCTAGCGGCCTTGTTACGGGAAGAATTAAAATCTTTGCGTTTTCATGCTCTTTTACGAGCTCTGGAGCATAGTCAGTATCTGCAATGTAGGATATGATTCCGTCTCTAGTCTCTATTTTAAAGCCGATTGTGGTGGGGTCATTGTGAAACGAGCGTGTAGCTCTTATTTTTATGCTTTTTATTTGTATTTCATCGCCGGGCTCAAGAGCCTTAGCGGTATCCACTAAACTTTGATGGTATTTGGATATAGCTGGCCCGTATACATCATAGCCATCGATGACGCTTTTAGAGGCAATGAGCCACCCTTTTTTCTTCGTGCCTCCGTTAGTCATGCCCTCAATTAGCACCTCACCATCAGTATAATGGTCAGTGTGAGCGTGAGATATTGCAATTATATCAGTCTTGGTTGGGTCAATTTTCAGTTTATGCATTTGCACAAGCGCACCGGGCCCGGGGTCTATGTGCATCTTTACGCCACTCTCTATGTATAATCCACCAGTAGCTCGTATCTGGTGTATCGTTGTGAATCTGCCACCGCCTGTGCCCAGAAATGTTATTTTTGTGCTCACCGAAAATGCGTATATCCTCATATGATATAATTTTTGGCGTGGGCATTGCTTTGTTGCATAACTAAAAGATAGGGGCAGTAAAGCGTACGGAGTATGTAAGAATAAGCTGCAAATTTAATTTTTATCAGTAATAGCGAGGCACAGAGAGAATAAAAGAGGATTAGAGAGAATGAAACATGTTGAAAAGCGAGGCCATGGGTATTATACACCCACATGTGTCAGTAAGAGAGAAAGAAAATAGAAAAAAGTAAAAAAATTCTTAGCGAAAATTAATTACTCTTCATCCACTCTATCTCCCGCAGAGCTAAAGAAGGAGTTGGCAGATTGGGTCGAGTTCCACAACTATTCCAGAATACATTTTGCCTACCAGTACTACCAGTTCGGTGATGTGAAACTGAGAAAGAAGTTCTATTTTCTTCTCTCTCCGCTTTGTTGCTCACAGGTGCTGATAATGTTAAATACCTCTAGCTCCTATCCTCCTATCAGCGTCTGTGACATATGTCTGTGTATAACAGCTCCCTTTATGCAACAGAGCAGAGATGCAAAGAAAGTTTTTAAGTGAGCGGCATAAATAGTTAATAAGGTGAATCTCCGCTAACCATCACCTAATTTTCCCTAACTTACTTCAGATACACAAATGTCACATATTTCCAAAGCCCGTCAACTAGCATGTGCTTTTGCTGCACATAGAAAGCCTGTGTATGCGAGTACAAAGGAGCGTTCTTAGTTTGATACTGATACAGCATCTCACTGGTAACTTTCTTGCCCGACAGTAAATTTGGATTGAAAGTATATATCTGCGTGTGCAAGTACGCCGAATAGCCATAAGTGTTCCTACCCTCTAACCTAATCGTTATAGTTCGAGTGCTTATCTCCAAGGTGTAGTACTGGTCACCTATCCTCGGAGGCAGCTGTATGCCCTGACTATCATTATAGACAAAAAGGGCACGTACCTCCATATTTTCCGCGGCAATCTCGTCTATTCTCGACGCAACCAAATTTGCAATTTCTTGCGCTTTTGTGTCGTAAGCAGTATTATCGAAAAATATAAAATAGCCTATAGCAAGAGCCACAAGGGACAGCGAAAGCATCGAAACTGTTACTTTTGATAGAAAGAAGTCAATCATTGTTGCTTCACCTTTATATTTATGTAGAAAAAGTCGCCATGTCCCATCTTGGTCAAGGTGAAATCATAGGTTCCACCCACAACCCATACCGTTGAACCATCACCAGTCATCTGTATGCCCAAATTGCCATAATTTACAACCGTATAGCGCTCCATGCCATTTCTCATCTTATAGCGAATTAAGTGCGCATTAGTGGTACCTATCTTACCTCCAATCTTCACATAGTCCGTGCCAGTGGGAAAGCTCACACGCACCACCATCGATGCGTTCTCCCCCTGAGAGAAAACTATCTCAATTTGCTTTTTTAAATACTCCACTCCAGCCGCAAGCTGCTGGTCAGAGGCCACTGCTGAATATGAATTCATAACTCCGAGTACAACAGGAACTGTAATAACAAGTATGGCTGCAACTATCAAAAGGCGCATTGGCAAGTCAACGATGCCTTCCTCGTTCATGGGAAATCATATTGGCAACTTGCTATTTAAGATTTGTGATTTTTATTGCTTTGTTTGGCTTTGAACTCAAAAACCATGCAAGAGCAATAAAAACAAATATGAGCTTGCATTTAAGAGCATGTGGTAGAAAATTGTAAAGCTATACATATCACACGCATAATATGCACCTTCGATGATGCGTGTATGCGGTTGTCCGCCAAATCTTAAATTATGAGGTGAGCACATGCTTGAAGAAATGAGAAAAAAAGCGCTTGAAGGTGGGGGAGAAGAGCGCATAAAAAAGCAGCACGAGAAGGGAAAATTGACTGCAAGAGAGAGAATAGGAAAGCTCCTAGATGAGGGCACTTTTGTAGAGCTTGGCATGTTCGGTGAATCCCGGGCCACCGAGTTTGGAATGGATAAAAAAAGATACCCGGGTGATGGTGTTATTACGGGATACGGTACAATTGACGGAAGGCTTGTGTTCGTTTATGCACAGGATTTTACAGTGCTCGGTGGCTCCCTCGGCGAGCTGCAAGCGGAGAAAATCGCACGGGTTCTTGACCTAGCTATGAAAAACGGCGCGCCTGTGATTGGAATAAACGACTCTGGCGGAGCCAGAATACAAGAAGGGGTGGACTCGCTCAAAGGCTACGGGGAAATATTTTTCAGAAATACCTCTGCAAGCGGTGTAGTTCCACAAATTGCAGTTATAATGGGGCCAAGTGCCGGTGGAGCAGTTTATTCCCCCGCAATAATGGACTTTGTAATTATGGTAGATAAAACTGCGCACATGTTCATCACAGGTCCGCAGGTCATAAAGACTGTTACAGGCGAAGAAATAGATTTTGAAGGGCTTGGCGGGGCAATGGTGCATAATACAAAAAGCGGCAATGCTCACCTCATCGCGAGCAATGACGAAGAAGCTCTGAGCCTCGTTAGAAAGCTCATAAGCTACATTCCGCAAAACAACATAGAAGACCCGCCTGTGATAGAAACAGAAGACCCGCCAGAGCGTATAGACTACGAGCTTGATAGCATAGTGCCAGAAGACCCAAAAAAATCATACGATGTGAAAGATATCATAGCCACAGTATTCGATAGAGATTCATTCTTTGAAATTCACCCGCTTTTTGCCGAAAACATCGTTGTTGGATTTGCTAGGCTCGATGGCAAGAGTGTGGGCATAGTTGCAAACCAGCCAGCAGTTTATGCAGGAGTGCTAGATATCAACGCAAGTGACAAAGCAGCGAGATTTGTTAGATTTTGCGACGCTTTTAATATACCCATTATCACCTTGGTAGATGTGCCCGGATACATGCCCGGCGTGGCTCAGGAGCATGGAGGCATAATAAGGCACGGTGCAAAACTGCTTTACGCATATAGCGAAGCTACAGTGCCGAAAATAACCCTCATAATGCGCAAAGCTTATGGCGGAGCGTACATTGCCATGGGCTCTAAGCATCTGCGCGCAGATGTAGTATACGCGTGGCCAAATGCAGAGATTGCAGTTATGGGCCCAGAAGGAGCGGTAAATATCGTATTTAGGCGAGAAATCGCAAAAGCAAATGAGCCCGAGCAGCGTAGAAAAGAGCTAATAGACGAGTATCGGTCAAAGTTCGCTAATCCCTATGTGGCTGCCGCTAGGCTATATGTTGACGATGTTATTTACCCGCATGAAACTCGTGTGAAATTAATTCAAGCGCTCAATATGCTGGAAAACAAGAGGGAAGATAGACCTGCAAAGAAGCACGGAAATATACCTCTTTGATGAGAAGCAAGAGGTGTTTAAATGAATAATAATGATGAGGAACTGATTGCCATAATGGCCGCAATCCAAGAATATATGAAAGGAAAGAAATTTAGAATAATATCGGTAAAGCCCTCGCCGTGGAAATACTACGGCAGAATGATGAATATGAGGTGACATAGATGAGACGCAAGTTTAGAGTAACTGTAAATGGAAAAGAATACATAGTAGAGGTGGAAGAGCTCAGCGATGTGACGCCAGAGCGCGGGCTGATGGAAAAAAAGATAGAGAAAAAACCCGTAAGCATACCCAAGGCTCAAACACAAGTGCCTAGAGATGGTGCGATTACCGCACCCATGCCGGGCAAAATAGTATCCATAAATGTCAAGGAAGGGGATAAAGTAGAAGAAGGCGCTGTGCTGATGATTCTCGAAGCCATGAAAATGGAAAACACAATTACGGCGAGCAAACCGGGAGTAGTTAAAGAGATTAGTGTAAAGGTAGGCAACACTGTAAAGAAAGGAGATGTGCTTTTAGTCATAGAATAATTTCAACCGAACAAGAGAATTGCACAAAGATTAAATCAAAATATAAATTCTCGTGGCCTATGAAAATACTGGCTCTAGCAGACATACACGGCAGGGAAGATGTAGCATATCTCGCACAAGAGCTCTACGGCATATATAATTTTGACATTATAGCAATAGCTGGAG
>JALULR010000009.1 GCA_027056155.1 DHVE2 group archaeon | reverse complement strand
AACTCGACCGGGAAGGAAATTTTTAGATGTGGAGAAGAAAATCGCGGAGCTGTACCGCCATGAAAGACTCGACGATTATTACATCAAGGGCTACACCCACAGCGTTGGAATGCTCATCGAAGAGCCACCAATCACCACGATTGTGGTATCTCACAGGTTCTGGGAGGTAAAGAAGGACATGGTTCTGGCGATTATTCATCCTCCTCTAATGCTTCCCGAGGGCGCAATAAAGCACGAGGACACATTCATCGTCGGCGAGGAGTTGGAGAGAGTTACCGGATATGAATAGAATTCTCACAAATGAACGAGAGATTGTCCAAAAATATAGTGAATGGTTAATAATCCACCACATGAAAAATAAAATCAATGCTCGATGGTCTCCATTATGGTTTTTAGCCATTCCGCCAAATCTCCCGGGTGCCTTGCAGATACTATGTTTTCATCTCTTGTCACTCCATCTATAAATATTCCTCCTGCGGCTAGCAAGTCATCTTTTACACCGTACCAGCATGCAATTTTTCGGCCCTTAACGCCCCCTGCAGATATGAGCACCTGCACACCATGGCAGATAACTGCAATAGGTTTTTTAGATTTTAAAAAATGTTTGGTTATGCTAATAGCAGTGTTATTCAATCGCACTCGCTCAGGGGACTTTCCGCCGGGTATGATTAGAAGCTGAAAATCTTCCGGATTAATGTCTTCGTAGTGAGCATCTATATGCAGGGTATATCCTCTTTTGCCCGTAAGCTCGTCATGTGATGAGGCGACAATTACCTCTATGCCTGCTTCTTTCAGACGATAGTAAGGATAGAACAGCTCTAGGTCTTCAAATCCGTCTTCTGCGAGAATTAGAGCTTTCATAGTATATCACATATATACGCAGATATTTAAAGGTTATTTTTGCATATGCTCTGCGTGAAGTACGTAAAAAAGGAGAGCTCACTGTGCGGAAGAATAATAGAGAGTCTAAAACATACCTGATAGATGTGCTGTATTATACACTCACATAGTCAGTAAAAGAGAAAGAAGATGAAAAA
>JALULR010000008.1 GCA_027056155.1 DHVE2 group archaeon | reverse complement strand
GACATAGAGATAATAGAAGAGCGAAACAGATACGCCCGCTCTCTGAGGGGGAAGCGCGTAATAGTCTCCTCATCCGCTGTGGAGGGAGAGGGAATAGTGACATACATACGCTATGCGTATGCGCTGGCAGATTATCCTATAGTCTATGTCCGCCTTGATGATGGGCGAAAGGTGAAAGTACCATCCATCGCCGTTGAGGCGGTGGAATAAAGGAGGTGGAAACAATGGAGAGTGAAAAACTATTCAAGAAATATTTCGAGCATCTGGGCAGATTGCAAGGATACCTCCGTGGGTATTTCTACGGAGGTATAGGGCTTTTCTCAAACGCAACGGAGGAAGAGTACGGGTATGGTGCATACAAGGAGTGCGTGGCTATTCACACCATAGAGGAGATATTCGCAGAAGCAAATCCAAACGAGTTAGCTGATTTCGATGATTTTCTGTGGGACATGGCAGAGGGAAATGAGGAGAAAGAAAGGATATATCGTATGTATGAAGTGCTGATATCTCCATGTAACGCGATACCACCGTATGATGTATTCATGCCTGAAAAATTCTTTGAGGCAGTAGGGTGGAAAAAAAGAGCAATTATGGCAGTGGTGGAGCAAGATGAGTATTACCATTTTAAAGTGGACATAGAAAAATATCTGAAGGATATGTATTACGCATGGCGGAGCAGGTGATGCCGCGTGCCCGCCCGCAAAACCTACGCCTTGATTCGCATTGTAGAGTTGGATGACATAGAGCTGGCCCTTGCACTTGACGAGTATGATGCCGCCTTCTCCGTGGAAACCAGCACGGAGGAGATGGCGGATGACATTCAAGCCCTGCTCCGCTACCGAGCAGGGCATCCTGAGCACTCACGCTGACACCCTGCCCACTTCTTTTTCTTTTTCACGCTTGCCGTCCTCCTCTTTTTTTCCTTCTTCAACTTTGAGGTTGATAAAAGGTATTTTATACAGAAAAACCAAAATAAGTTGGTGATGGAGCGGTATATATATAGATATTACATGTAATTAAAAGAGCAAAATTTTGAGAGAGCATCCCAAAAA
>JALULR010000007.1 GCA_027056155.1 DHVE2 group archaeon | reverse complement strand
GTCTATAACCATACCCTCCATGAGCTCCTCTGGGCTCATGTTGGCAATTTTATATAATTTAAAACCTTTCTTTTGTAGTTCTTCGATATATTGCTGAGCTTCTTTATAATCATTCATTTTGCGTATTAACTTAACAGTACTCAATAATAAATTTATCGCCTTAAACATGCTCATTTTTGAGATGATACTATCCTTGAGTTGCTAGCTATTGAGAGGCTAGCTATTGAGAGATATGTTCATTCAACGCATATTACACGGCCGAGATTAGAGCAGAAACTATAAACAATTTTAATATAATGTTTAAGCATGTGGTAGTATGACATATATAGAGCTTGATTACGAGCCGCGAGATAGTGATTTGCTAGTGTGGTTTTACGCTGAGCCACCTGCTGGGAAGGACATGCGCTATGTAGCGGACAAAATTGCAGAGGAGTCCTCCATAGGCACTTGGACAGATTTGAAAACACTTCTTCCTGACATCTGGGAAAAGCTCCGGGCGAGGGTTTATGATATTGACGAAAAAAACAAATACGTGAAAATCGCATATCCACTAGAGCTTTTCGAAGTGAAGAACATGCCTGCAATACTTGCAAGCGTCGCCGGAAACGTGTTTGGCATGAAGAGCGTTGAGAATCTTCGAGTTTTAGATATTAGGTTTCCCAGAGATTTAGTGAAAGAGTATCCGGGGCCGAGGTACGGAGTTCAGGGCGTGAGGGAGATGACGAAGGTTTACGATAGGCCGTTTGTTGGCACGATAATAAAGCCTAAAATTGGCTTACCTTCTAAAATGCACGCAGAAGTTGCGTATGAGGCATGGGTTGGTGGTTTGGACATAGTTAAAGATGATGAAAATCTCGCATCACAGGATTTCAATCGATTTGAAGACCGATTATCGCTCACTTTGGAAAAGAAGGACCTTGCGGAGGAGGAAACTGGAGAGAAGAAAATTTACCTTGTTAACATAACCGCTCCGTATAAAGAAATGCTCAAGCGCGCTGAGCTTGTGCAAGACGCGGGGAATGAATTTGTGATGATTGATGTTTTCATCTCTGGATTCTCAGCCGTGCAGAGC
>JALULR010000006.1 GCA_027056155.1 DHVE2 group archaeon | reverse complement strand
TAATTCTCTTCAAAGTTATCGCCTATAATCTCTATGTTTAATTTTTCTTATTTTTTATTCCTAGTTTTACATGTTTTTTGAGGAATTCAACTTAACCGGTTACGCATACAATAAAGAGAGAGATAAATAATGATTTAACTTTTGCTCAGTGTGTCTTTGAAATATGCATAAAGTGCATCATACATTGGAAATTCCTTCTCGAGGGTTTCGTAGTCACTATCTGCAGCCAAGCGATACCCCTTAGCTAAAATTTTTAATGCTACTGCTAGAGGGGAAGGTTCTTCTACATGCGTATCCGCTTCATGCACAATTTTTTGAATTTCTTTAACTGCGGGGTCTTCTATTTTGTATTTCTCTACAAACGCGTCAAAAGAGCAGTTGCCATTATGGTGGCCGAGCTCCACACCCTTCATATCGAAAGGTATTCCCTCTTTAATCGTTGCTGGGTCGGTATCTCGCGGCACAAATATAAATTCCGCATCGGGGTCTATGAATCTTTTAATAAGCCACGGGCAGGCGACCCGGTCAACATGTACATACTCTCTAGTTACCCATTTCATTTATTTCACCTAGGTGTACTATGTGCTCATTGTATAATACAGTTTTCAAAATTTCTCCTTGATGTGTAGTCCCAAAAAAATTTCCCACCTATCAGAAATTGCAGAATTGGATGAAACTCACGAAAAAGAAAGTAAGATACATAGTGAGATGGAAAGAGAGAGGGAAGAGCAGCAGTGAGCTAGCGAGAGAGCTGAAAATAAGCAAGAGAAGAGTAAACCAGATATGGAAAGAATACAGGGAGAGCGGAGAGCTCCCGAAGATAGGAAAGAATGTAGGGAGACCGAGGAAGATGATAAGGGAAGAAGAGAGGAGAATAGTAAAAGAAGCGAGAGCGAGATACAAATTAGGAGCGAGGAGGTTAGAAAGAATAATAGAACGAGATTATGGGATACACATACCGCACAACCGACTCCACAGAATCCTTCTAGAAGAGGGCTTGGCAAAAGAAGAGCAAAATAAGAAGAAGAGGAGGAAATGGATAAGATATGAGAGAAAACATAGTTTGGAAGCGGTAC
>JALULR010000005.1 GCA_027056155.1 DHVE2 group archaeon | reverse complement strand
CGTTGCAGACTTCTTCCGGTGTAAAGTTGTCCAACATGATTATATCTACATTTTGCCTTGCAGCCATCAATGCCTCTTTCTCAGTTTCCACCTCCACTTCCACCTTCTTTGTAAAGCTTACACGGCTAAGGCGCGAAAACACGTTTTCAAATCCAACTAGCGCGATATGGTTATCTTTAACAAGCACTAAATCGCTCAGGTTCCATCTATGCGGGTCTCCACCCCCTGCAATCACCGCAAGCTTGTCTAGCTTGCCCCAAAGCGTTTTGCGAGTGGCTGCCACGCGCACTTGAGGATTTACAGCTTTTAGAGAATCAACCACTTTTCGGGTCTCGGTGGCAATGCCACTCATTCTTGATAGTATATTTAGAATTGTGCGCTCAGCACTAAGAATCTTATGTGCATCTCCAGATATGCGCATGGCAACATCGCCTTTCTCCAATAAGGTGCCATCTTCAACAGCCCATGCTTCGAGAGCTAGCTCCTGCACCTCGCTTACCAAGTACTGTGCTCCAGCAACTACGCAGGGTTCTTGAGCGATTATTTTTGCCTCTGCCTCTGTGCCTCTTGGCACCAAAAGCTCGGTGGTTAAATCTCCGTATATGTTGTCCTCCTCGTAGAGGCGCTTAAACATTAGGATACCTCCAGCATCCTTTCAATTGCCTTCTTTGCCTTATTTGCAATGTCTTCGGGCACAGTAACCACATATTTCTTCTCTTTCATACTGTTGTATATACTCTCTAAAGTGATTTGCTTCATGCCCAGACATATTGCATTATCCCATGCCGGCAAAAACTCTCGGTCTGGATAATCGTGCTTTAATCTGGCTACCATGTCTCGCTCTGTGGCCACAATAAATCTCTTTTCTTTGCTTTTTGCCACGTACTTTACCATTCCTCCAGTGCTTGCTATAACATCAGCTACATTTTGAAGCTCTGGCGGGCACTCTGGATGCACCATTAACACACCATCTCTGCGCACGTTTTCCACCGTGAGGTTAGTATGGACATAGCAGTGCCCATTTGGAGGCATGGGCACGATGTTTTTTGTGGTGCGCTCAGCCACATAGTGTGCAAGGTTGGAATCAGGACCAAACAATATAGTGTCTGAGTCTAGAGAATTTACCACTTTAACTGCGTTGGCAGAAGTACATGTTATGTCTGCCAGAGCCTTGCAGGCAGCGGTAGAGTTCACATAGAGCACCACCTGCGCATTTGGATATTTTTTCTTGTATTCATGTATGATTTCTGGAGTGAGGTACCGAGCCATCTCGCAGCTTGCGGTTTTGCTAGGTATGAGCACAGTTTTATCTGGATTGAGTATAGCCGCAGTTTCTGCCATAAAATCCACACCTGCAAAAACAATGTAATCTGCGTCAATCTGCGTGGCCTTTCTTGCAAGCTCAAGCGAATCGCCCACAAAATCTGCAATTTGCTGTACTTCTGCACGCTGGTAGTTATGGGCGAGTATTACCGCATTTAACTCTTTTTTAAGCTTGTTTATTTTTTCAATCATTTCTCACACCCCCATCATCACGGGTGAATCAATCAAATTAATAATCGACAGCGGAGAGAGCGCTGCAAGGTAGCTAGTTTTTGGGTTATCCTCTGAAGGCTTATTTTTAATAGTAAAATCTGCAGTGCCAAATGCACCCTCTATATGTATCTCATGTACGTTGTTCTGGATATCCGGGTCCGCATAGACTTCTACATCTACATCAATTCCGGATACAATAGTTAAAAGCACAGTTACATTTGTGCTCTTTGGAAAACGCTCAATTGCCTGCTTTGCATTACCTTTAAAGACCAATGTTCTCTCTTTTGCACTTACTCCAAGAGTTTTGGGATTTTTAGTTGTGCGTATTCTTGCATAAGATATACCACCTATTCTTGCAGCCTTCACTAAGTCCATGCCTCCCACAGCACCGGAGGGTATGTATATTTTTGCTCCAGTCTCTCGAGCCCTTGCAAATAAAGAGTTTCGAAGGGATTCATCAATAAGCGCGCCAACACTCATGATTAGTAGGTCTTTGCCAGCAGCTACTATTTTCATAGAATATTCCCGAACAGCGTCGGTGCTAGCAGCCTCTATAACAAAGTCTACATTTTCAATTAAAGACTCAACGTCCTTGCAAGCGGTGCCGAGAGCTTCACATTTATCCAAGTAAGTATCGTAAAAATATGTAATCTCAGGGTGATACTTCTTTATGACCTTTGCCATCGCACCACAGCCAATTATACCTATCTTCATTTTTTCCACCTTCTTTTTTATAGGTGAACGCGTACAGCAATTTTAACTTTGTGAGAAAAGAAGTTAAATATAATATTTGAAATCATTGACTCTGCATAAAGTAAAAATATATATGCCTCTGATATCGTGCCAATAATTGGTGAGAAAATGAAGGGCATGAAAATAGCACTTGCACTATCCGCATTTTTTGTGGTGTTAGGCATGGTAGGCAGTCTAGTTAGTGCACAGAGCATGACAACTGATAGCTTTGTTGGTCACAGAGTACAATCCGGCATTTACATGTACGGAGATGAAGGTCTATTCATGGGTGTCGGTTTCATACTATACGGGATAATCTCCCCACTTATAGGATACTGCTGGCAATATGGGCATACATGGAGGCTAAGAAAAACTGCGATGAGAACCCTATAATATGGTTCTTGGTTGTGTTCTTCCTTGGATTAATTGGGCTTATAATATACCTTGTTGTGCGGAAGAACAAGTGGCAGCAAAACTATGCGTATCAAGCTCCGCCACCACCGCCGCCAATGTAATTGTGGCTACATTTTAACATCTACATCTATTTTTTATATATCATGAAAATTTAACATTTTTCGAGGTTACTAAGTAGTGTAACTGGAAGTATATAGTGAGAGCTCTCCTGCATATTTGAAATGTGGTTGGGGAAAATAGATATATATGGGAATGTTTTTAGGGCGAATAAGGCGATGCTCATGGTAGAGTTCAAATACATAGTTCGGATTGCCAATACGGATATAGACGGAAATCGTCCGGTACTATACGCGCTACAGAGTATAAAGGGTATCGGGTATAGAGTAGCGGAGGGTATTGTGCGTTATAATAGTCTCAATCCCAAGGAAAAGATTGGTAATCTAAGCGATGAGGATATTGAGAAAATACGGGTTATTGTTGAAGAAAAGCTTGAGGAGCTACTTCCTGTATGGATGAGAAATCATAGGAGAGAGTATGTCACAGGAAAAGATAGACACATATTATCCACTGACCTTGACCTTCAGAAGCAAGATGATATTAACAGACTCAAGAGAATAAGAGCTTACCGCGGCATTAGACATGAGCGCGGACTTGCTGTGCGTGGGCAGAGAACGAGGTCTAACGGGCGTAGGGGCCTAGCAGTGGGCGTTAGCAGAAGGAAGCAGAGGTGAGCATAATGGGCGATCCACGAATGAATAGGAAAAAATACGAGACCCCGAAGCACCCATGGGAGGCTGAGCGCATTAAGGAGGAGTGGGAGCTTCGTAAAAAATACGGGTTAAAGAACAAAAGGGAAATTTGGAAGGCAAAGTCCATGCTTAGAAATTACAGAGCGCAAGCAAGATATCTGCAAGCTAAGCTTCGGTACGGAGATGAGCAAGCTGCACGGCAGCAAAAACAGCTTTTCGGAAAGCTTACCCGCTTGGGCATAATTAACGAAGAGGGTGCCACATTAGATGCTGTGCTATCTCTTAATGAGGAGGATATACTAAAGAGAAGGCTTCAAACTATAGTGTATCTAAAAGGTCTTGCAAGAACTCCTAAGCAGGCAAGGCAATTTATAGTGCATGGTCATATTTCCATTGCGGGTCGAAAAGTTACAATTCCGGGGTACATGGTTAGAAAGGAGGAAGAGAATATGATTGAGTATCATGAACACTCGCCGCTCTCTGATGAGATGCACCCCATGCGTCCGCAGGTTATCGAGGCAGCTCCTTTGGAGAAAAAGGAAGGTGATGAATAATGGTCAGTAAAGTAAGTGTGGTGCATATATATTCTTCGCATAATGATACTATAATTACCGCTACTGATATAACGGGTGCTGAAACCTTTGCAAAAGCATCAGGAGGAATGGTTGTTAAGTCGGATAGAGAAGAATCATCTCCCTATGCGGCTATGCGCGCTGCTGAGAGAATTGCAGAGCAGTTGAAGGAGAAAGAGATTACTGAAATTATAGTTAAGGTCCGCGCTCCAGGCGGAAACCGCAGTCTGACCCCCGGGCCAGGCTCGCAGGCAGCCATAAGAGCTCTCGCGAGGGCAGGAATGAAAATACTGCGCATAGAAGATGTAACTCCCATTCCGCATGATACCACTAGGAAGAAGGGCGGAAAGAGAGGCAGGCGGATTTAAATGGAACTCAACATTCTTGAGCTTGAAGAAAAGTATATTCGATTTGAAATTAAAGGTATAACGCCGTACATGGCAAACGCACTAAGGAGAACCTTAATAAATGATATCCCTAAGCTGGCCATACACAAGGTAATTTTTCACCATGGCCAGATACGTGATCTCAGCGGCAAAGTTTACGATTCTACCACCCCCCTATTTGATGAAATTATTGCCCATCGTCTCGGGCTCGTTCCATTACCCACAGATTTAAACATGAACTTTCGCTCTGAGTGCAAGCACCCGCCTGACGAAGGTTGCCCACTTTGCACCGTTACATACTCACTAAACAAGCATGGCCCTGCCACTGTTTATTCTGGCGATTTGACGCCGGGTGGTGATGATAAGTTTAGGCCTGTTGACTCGCTAATTCCCATAGTTAAGCTTAAAGATAATCAGGCAATTTTGCTTGAGGCAGAGGCTATAATGGGCACTGCAAGGGAGCACGCAAAATGGCAAGTGACTAGTGGGGTTACCTACAAATATCATCGCGAGCTCACTGTAAACAAAGATTACAGCGA
>JALULR010000004.1 GCA_027056155.1 DHVE2 group archaeon | reverse complement strand
ATATATTGGATTGTGGACATTTACTCACACGTTGCAAATATAATATCGCCCATTAGAATAAGAATGCTGAGAGAATTGAAAAATGAGACTCACCCTGAAGCGCTTGCAGCGAAGTTCGGCATGAGTAGGCAGGGCATGGATAAGCATCTTTCAATTCTGTATAAAGCGGGGTTAGTTGATAAGAAAATAAAAGATATGAAAAGACCCATGATATTTTACTTTCTCACGAGCGAGGGTGAGAGCTTCCTTCAAGATTACGAGAACATAGTGGAGAATCTGGTAATCGATTTGAGAAAAAGGCAAAGAGAGGAGCTAATTGCGCTTGATAATATGCTCGTTGATGGCAAGATAAGCGAATCCGAATACTTGATAAAAAAGAGAGCTCTGGAAAAGAGGTTTAGGTGGGTGATAGAGCAATGATTATCAGAGCGGGAAAAAAAGAAGATTTGAAATTTTTGCCTGAACTCTTGATGAAGTCTTATAAGGGCATAGAAGAGTACGGAGAAGAGAGCATCGATAAAGCGAGAAGATACATTGATGAGCTTTACGATGAGGACCCCAAATGCTTCTTCGTAGCAGAGCTTGAGGGTGAGATAGTAGGATTCGTATTTTGCAATAGATTCTGGTACAGCAAGTTTGAGCACTCACAGGTGGGGGAGATAAATGAGATTGTGGTTATTCCTGCGCATCACCATGAGGGCATTGGAAAAGAGTTATTGGAGGCGGCAATGCATCAGTTGCAAACTGACAAAGTAGAGCTCTGGGTGGGAGCTAACAACAAAAACGCAATTGAGTTTTACAAAAGCATTGGCTTTGTTGAAAAAGAGCACACCGAAAAATGGATATGAATGATAAAAAATTAGAGCGCAAAAACAACTTTTTTCATATTTGGTCGCTCTTTGTAGAACATTCTACTCCCGCACTCGCATTCAAGCTGCTGCACTCCCAGCTCGCTTTCAAGTGGCCTGCCACAGCGAATGCACCTGTACATCATCTCACCTCTTTCCATTCTGTATATACATCTGGTGTGTAAGCACCGCCGGCAAACTTGAGCCCACAGTGCTTGCATACCCATATACCTGTGGAATCTCTTACTACTGAATGATGATGACATCTAGGACACACATGCTTCTTACTTTTTTCCTGATAAATCTTTGCCCACCTGTATCTCAGGGGCACGCCATACCTAGGGCCGAAGCGCCCAGAAGGCCCAACTTTTTTAGTTCTCTTCGCCATTTTCACCACCTAAAATTATACTGCGAACTTTCTTGCCGATACTCAAACTTCTATTTATAACTTTCTTGACCTCATCGTAGCTAAATGTGCCAAATAAGCCTTTCTGCATGGCGTTTATCTTACCCTCTTCGTTAGTCGTGACGGTGAGCCTTGCACTCGCTATGCTCTCTTCGTCGAGATTTGGGTCTGCAACAATCCATTCACCAATCTTTGCAAAGGTTACAGGTACGGGATAATGCACCACCGGCAGCTTGAAATCCTCGCCAAATCCAAACCGCTCTGCGGGTACAGTGGCATCATTTAGCGCAGCTAAGGCTGCTATGCCGCACGCATCGAATAGATTACCATGGTAGTCTAAGATATGCATATCAATGAATACAACCCATACTTTTTCGCCTTCTTCTATAACTAGTTTTTCCATGTCTATGGTGTGGCTCTCTCTTATGCCTCTATCTACCACACGAGCAAGCTCGATGGCCTCTTCGCTGGGTGGCCCAGGCTCAAAGGTTGGCGAAGCAAGAGGCACAAGCTCTACATTTGTGGTCATAATGCCCAGATTAGGAGTATCTGGAAACGGCTCGCCGGGCTCTATCTTCACGCCCACAAGCACCTTTGTATCTCCTAATTCAACCAAAGCAGAGCCATCTGCTCGCTTTATGAATCCTGTGGTTATCTTAATTGGCCGTGTTTCGTCAAAATCTCTACCATCTATTCTCATGCCCTCTTTGGCAAGTTTATGAATATAGCTACGCTTTGACTCTGCCACTACACCTTCAGAGAACTTAGTCGTCATTATTATCGCCTCCATATTTGCCTTTTAGTGTTTTAATTTCAAGCTGGTAAATTTCTTTAGCTGCGTCCATCGCCATCTCCATGGCATTAGTCAATTCTTCGTAAGTCAGGTCCCCGTCCATTTGAAGGAGAGCTATATCACCTGTTCTGGGCATAATTGCCATTGGCACATCAGCCTCGCCAAAATTATCTTCTTCCTTATTCAAATCGAGAACAACTACTCCATCAACTTTACCTGCTGCACAGCCAACAACCAAATCCCGCATGGGTATGCCCGCATCAGCAAGGGCAAGCGATGCTACGGTTATGCCCGCAACCCGCGTGCCAGCATCTGCCTGCAAAACTTCAATATATACATCTATCGCAGTTCTCGGAAATTTCTCAACGAATATTGCGCTTGTGAGCGCCTCACTTATGACTTTGCTTAGCTCTACGCTTCTTCTATCGGGCCCCGGTCTCTTTCGCTCATCTACACTGAATGCAGCCATATTATAGCGTGCGCGCACTATTGCACGATCCGATTCTTGCACATGCTTGGGGTAGGCTTCCCGCGGTCCATAAACTGCCGCAATTATCTTATTGCCACCCCACTCTATAAACGCAGAGCCGTCCGCTCTCTTAACTACTCCTACTTCCATCTTTATAGGTCGGAGCTGATTTGGCAAGCGCCCATCTATTCTCAATCCGTTATCATCTATGAGCTTAATATCTGATTTCATTCCCATTACTCATCACCTCGCTCTAAAAATTCCTTAACACGGTCAGTAAGCCCGTAAGTATGCGCTTCTCTTTCAATCATACGTATTGCCTTGATTACTTTGACAATTCCGTCGGGTGTTCCTGAAATCCATATGGTACCGTTTTGGCCCACATATATCCTGCAATTGGTACTATCTTTAAGCATCTGAATCATAGAGCCGCCTTTTCCAATTACTCTGGGCACCTTGGAGGGAGAAATATGAATTAGATGCCCACCTTCGAGCTTTCTAAGACCCTGCTCTTTTAAGGTTATCCATACTTGACCCATTTCATTCACATTGCTTACCTTTGCAAGAATCACATCGCCAAGCCCCAGAAAACGCCCTGTATCTCCAAACTCCACGCGCCAAGGTACATCATTCACATGTAAAGGCGCATAATACGGAGCGTTTATGTCCACTACCCAGTTCATAGGTGCAAGGTCAACAATCTTGCCTATGACTTTATCACCACGCTTTGGTATATAACAGCCTGAGAGGGGTATCACATTGACATATCCTGAGCGGACATCCACTATGCCAAGATACATAGAGTGCATAACTCCATTTTCAATGAAAACCCCCCTTCCAGGTTTACCATCTACCACAATTTCTTCACCAGGTACAACTACATCTCGCACTTTTTTCTCTTCTTCCATATAAATTACCTCCTTAGAATTTTTGTTTGAACCTCACCATGTGTCTTTTTATTAAGCATATCTAAAAATTCACCTTGCATACCCGCGGGAATCTCGACAACACCAATCCAAGAGCCATCTTTTTGCCACTCTTCTTGTAGTATGGCGCCCATTTTCGAGATATCTCCATAAGCCTTGCCGTACAAATCCCCGCTTAGCTTTACAGCAATTTTAATTTTTTCAAAGCGTATTGGTATAATCGGGCGAAGCGCTTTGAGCACAATAGGTACTTGCTCTTCCACAGATTTTAGAGGGTCTATGTGCACTTTTGCCTCTTCCATAGCCAGCTCGATTCTTTGCGGCGGGTGCGGAGCCCGGGTTTGCGGATTTATAGCATTTCTCGCAATTTCCATTATTATTCTTTTCTTCTTCTCTTCGAGCATCTTCCTCCGCTGCTCTGTGGTGAGCTGCACCTGACCTTTCCTAACGATTACCTTTGCGACTTCATTTACATCGGTGGTTCCAAAGACCTCTTTTATAGTCTCCTCACCGGCATGGTCACCCTTTCGCGCATCTTTGAATATGGCATCTATAACCATGTACTCTACTACATTGTCAATCTTGCCACTCTTTATGTCATCGATGGCATCTGGGTCCACAAGAATTTCAAATCGGTGGCCTTTGTGCTCGTATCTCGCCACGATTGCATCTTCAAGACGAACCATCGCTCTTTTCACCCTTATCTTTGGATTTTAGGTATTTGCTAACAACTTTTTCTATCTCTTTCTTGCTCATCTTCTTAAATCCATCTTTTTTGCTTACGTATCCTATTTCAAGAGTCATCTTATCTAGAGTGTCATCAGAAACGGATTCTATTGCCTTAAGTCCTAAGGCTAACGCAGCATCCATGCTCATGTTATCTTTGTACTCTTTCTCTAAAATCTCCATTACTGTCTCTCTTCCCGAGCCTATACATCCTGCCTTATACGCCATTATCGCGCCGCTAGGCTCTGTCTCCATGAGATACACACCTTTTTCATCTACACCGCCTATTAAGAGCGATGCTCCAAATGGTCTCACACCGCCGTACTGCGTGTACTGCTGCTGGTAATCACTAATTCTCTTTACTAACTGTTCAACAGTGATTTTCTCACCATAAGTTACAGTTTCTATCTGCGAAATTAACCTTGCATAATCTACCAATATGCGTGCATCTGCCACAAGCCCCGAGGTTGCACAGCCAATGTGCTCGTCAATAACATATATTTTTTCCATCATGTCTTCCTCAATAAGCTTGCTTTTTATTCTTTTATCGGCTATCAAAACCACACCATCTTTAAATTTTATACCTACTGTGGTCGAGCCTCTCTTAACTGCTGCACGAGCATATTCTACCTGAAACAAACGCCCGTCTGGACTGAACACGGTAATTGCTCTATCATACGCCATCTGCGCTGGTTGCATCTTTTCATCACCTCTCTGTGAGGATTATATCTTTGCATTATAAAACTTTATGCTTGGAGTGATACAATAAAA
>JALULR010000003.1 GCA_027056155.1 DHVE2 group archaeon | reverse complement strand
TGTGGCATGCGATGTGCTCTTCTTAACTTCCTTCTCCTCTGGTTTAGCATTGTCGAGTGGCGCACCGCACACCGCGCATGTCTTTGCACCGGGCTTGTTAAGAGCACCGCACACAGGGCACTTTATGTACCCCTCCTTCACTTTTTCTTCTACAGGTGCTTCCTCTCCGCTCCTAACCGCTGTTTTCTTTGTTGTAGGTGCTTCTTTCTTAGTCTCTTTTGCAGGAGCTCCTTGCCCTTGCTTCTTCTTTTCTTCCTCCCTTCTACGTACCCACTCTTCAAATGAAACCACACCTGGATGCTGCAATTTATCATACTCTTCTTTGTACTTCTTCATAATACTGTCTTCTTCCTTTCCAGTTTCAACAGTATGCTCTACAGTACGCTCTGGCTCCTGATGCCCGGTCTCCTCCTTGCTCGCAGGCAAGGGCGAGCCACATACACGGCACACTTTTGCACCCTTTGGATTCAACGCTCCGCAAACCGGGCACTTTACAGTATCGCCTTCTATTTCCTCTTCTTGTCTATGCATCCACTCTTCGAAGGATATATACTCTGGATGCGTCTTCCACCACTTGAAGAACTCTTCGGTTGTGTAATTCTCGCCTATGTACTTCCTTGCCTCTTCCTTATACTTGCTAAGATACTGATTGTACTTCGAGCGCAGGGTATTATACTTATCATATCCTTTCTCCTCTGGTTTCAAAAACACACTTCCGCATACTGGGCAGAACTTAGAGTCGGCATCTATCCAAGAGCCGCAATCTGGACACTGCACTTTATCCTTCTCAAACACCGCTCCGCAGTACGGGCACCGCTCTGAGTCTGCAGGTATGAGATGTCCGCAGTTTCCGCAAATCATGTACTCACTTGCCTCTTTCTTAAAGCTCAAATACCCATACAGGAAGAACAAACCAATTCCAAGTCCGATAATCCCTATAATTATCCACATCCATGGCAAGCGCTCCATTAGCGGCGGCTGTACTACCTCATAAGATTTTTGAGATGCTACAGATTGCTTCTCTGTATGATATTGCGCAGTAATTGTAGGCGTAAATTTCCCAGTCTTTGTTGCAATAAACTCTATTCTAGCCACACCAATCGAATTAGTGGTACCAGAATGACTACCTAGGCCACCAAAGTTTACAACCACATGCACACCACTCACATACACTGGTATGCCCTGAGCATTCGTAGCATTTTCATTTATAACGTGAACAATCACAACGATATGATCCCCTTCATATATAGTGTCTTTATGCTCACTGGACTCAATAGTATACGTTATTGCCATAGCTGGAGGTATGGCCGTTATTCTAGCAGATGCAAAATTATCACTGTACATTTTTTCAGTTGCATTGTGCTTTGGATTCAATGTAACATTTATGTAATGTAGCTCCACACCTTCTATAGTATAGTTATATGAAATATTTGTCATTGCGCCCGGCCCAATATTAGTTATATAGCCTCTTGCTATCTCTTTACCATTATCTGTGATAGTATATGTTACATTGCCGCTGATTCCTCCTGCATTTCTAGCCATAAACTTTATTTGAAGGAGCATACCCTCTGCTATCTTCTGATTATTTAGTATTGTAGTGTTTTCCAAGAGTACTAGGGAGCCGGGCATCACTTGATAGTTTGCCTTCTCTTTAAGTATGAAGTAAAAGTTGTCATCATCAAATTTATACTTGCCCATTCCTGCAGGTGTAATTGGTGTTAGCCAAATAGCATAGTTTACCCTAACATTAGCTTTGTTCTCGAGCAGTTTCTGATATTCACTAGGAGATATAGAAAATCCAATTACAATCTTGCCACCTTTTGAAATGTTAACAGGATTAGTTATTGTAGAAGGAGTTATGTTCATGTTCAAATCAGGTATACTCATAACAACATTCAAAGAGGTAGCTATATCACTGCTTACTGATATGCCTATTTTTATTGTTGAGCCATTAACAAATGAATACTGGTCCAGGGGTCCAACTGAGTATGGTGACTGAAGCACTGAAAAGTCCGTAGACAAATAGTCATTTGAAGAATTATAATCTTCTGTACTCTCAACAGTGGCTGAAACGCTGTAATCGCCAGATTCGCCAGGTGTAAACGAGATGGAAAGCTCCCTTTTACCAAGCATACCATTAAGAGATATAGTTTCGTTGGTTATAGGATCCCCATAAGCATCTAGCACGGTTATATTCAAACTAGTGGCTGAGCTTGCATTTTGGGACCCATGATTTGTAACATTCACATATATATGTACCTCTTGATTCGCAAATATATCTCCTTTAGGCACTATAGTAATGCCGTCTACACTAATATCTACATCTTTATATATATATATAGAATCAGTGCCGATTATCGTAGAGTTTACATAAACGATAAGCTCTCTATTCCCCGGCTGACAATTAACTGTCCATGGTACAACTAGAGGCGTCTCGCCTGCTCTCAGCGATGTAAAGCTCATAATGGGAGTTGAAGGATTGGTATCCACGTATATCCTCACAGAAGTAGATGTGATATCCCGAGATGAATATACACTTAGGGTAAGACTTACATTGTGCCCATATATCAACTTTTGTGTGGGCCATGAAGACACATATAGCTTACCTGTATGCAGAGATACCGATGCCATATCATTAGCAGGATTATCGTCCCATGTCTGATTCACCGCAACAGTTATATTATATAGTCCATCAACACTAAATTCGCTCCCAGATATTGTTAATTGTTCAGATTTTGAATCTCCACCTGAAATCGCTGAGATAATACTAGTGAAATTAGACGGAAACACAGGATTTGCATTAACATATATATTTACCAAGACATCAGTGGCTGTTTCCGTACCATAGTTTGTTATCGTCAATGTTAGTTTTACAGAATGCCCCGTTATATATGGTGCCGGCGTATCTATGCTCATCTGCACTCCAACATCAATGTGCTTGTATGTCTCGAGCATTGCGTTATAATCAAGGGTGTTATTTACAACCTGCAAATTCGGGAAGTGGTCCACACCTATCTGCGCTTGATAATAGTTTACTCCGGTAGAATTTTCAATCCACATGTTATAAACGCCAACATACCGGCTATTTGGCCACTCTGAGGAATTTACAATATCTGACATCAATGGTAGATAAGCATATCCATGCGAATCTGTGAGTCCCCATATATTATTATCTGCAGAAATATTACCATATTGCAAGTTATCTATAAAATCTCGAGTCTCGTTTATTACCTTCTCTTTAAGGTAAGAATCGATTAGGTATGGACTTGCCATTACTTTCATACCGCTTATAGGTATATGCTTGAAAGTCACATGAATCTTGGCGTATCTGAATATGTACACCTGTGAGCTTGCGTCGGCAGTGTATATACAAGAGTCTTCCAGCCTGGGGCTATTAAACACTGTCAAATTAAGTACATATAGCTTGCTGTGGTCATACAAAGAGATTCTGTTATGCTTCGATGCGTAATCTGCACTAAAGTTAGCTCCCACATACAAATCCCTTGCATATATAGTAGTATTAATCAAGTTGAAATCAAACTTTCTTAGACCATAAGTAATCACATTTCTCTCTATGGAGAATGATATTTTTACAGTAGTTATATTCAAATATCCATCTCCATCTACAGGCGTGATAACAATTCGAATGTTTCCTGAGCTGATATTATCCACAATTGCTTTTGCACTTAAATCTGCAGAGCTAAAAGAGTCATTAAACTTCATGTTCACAGAGGTGAAATTTGTAGCACTTGTTTTATTAATACGGGCACTTGCAAGTGGCGTACTCATGTCTTTATAAAACATCTTTATATACGAACCATTATCCGTTGTCTTGTTTAAATACTCTTTAGACGATGTGTATGTTAGATTAACATAAAGCTCTTTCACCGGGACAGTAGCCCAATATGCAGAATACTGTGGATACTCATGAACGCTAAAATGAGCCAATGTTGCACCATTTGTTTGGTCTATATGCAACACTGAATTATTCGCAATATACCCTATTTCCTGAGGACCTCCAGATTCGGTTTCAAATAGATTTCTAAATGAACAATTCACCATGGAAAGCTTTGAGTTCTCAAATAAGGGCGTGGGACCGTATTCAGTTATGCCGGGAATCCTATCAAACACAGTGTCCCTAAGCACAATATTATTTGTTTTATTCACTATGGTAAACCAGCCTTTGTAAAGTATACGCGATTTTACAATGCTCACTTCTTTATTAGGTGCCCTTATTCCATCTATGGTAACATTCAGATGGTAATCCGGCATAATCTGGCTCTTACTCACAGTAAGTGTGGAGTTATACATAATTAGCGAGCCATACACTGTAAGGGACCTAGGATGCGCAATATCCGCTAGAAAATATATTGTGGCGTTTTTCACTATTAACTGTCCGGTATATTCTACAATCACATTACTATCAAATCCATATCTTCCTTTCTCTCCTGTTAAGGGGTCTGTTGTATTCTGGTCAATAACAAATTTTGAAGTTATTACCTCAGTATCAGCACGCGCCTTATCAATATTATTTGCAGCCATGGAGCTCTGCCCCGTCGGGCTTGCAGATACAGTACCCATACTGGCAACTGTACCAAACATCATCAATACTATCAATGCTATGACCCATATCTTCACGTTTTTCATTCATACACCTCCGAATTACACCACCAATTTAGAAAAGATATAGGTCTTCAACTATATATATGTTACCTTCGTTTTTAATATTTCATAGACCTTGTCTCTATTTCTTTCTCTATAAAATTCAGAGCAAGGGATAGTTCGGGCACCTCAATAGGAATATTCTTTTTGCCAATATTCATAGCTTTCACCAACGCCGCACTACCCGCTATCTGTACACCCTTTAATATAATTCTGTTTGAAATTCGCACCCCCATACGCTTGCGCAGCTCCCGTATTTTGTTGCCAAAAGATACAAAATCAGATGTGTTCAAAAC
>JALULR010000002.1 GCA_027056155.1 DHVE2 group archaeon | reverse complement strand
AAACATTACTACTTATGAGCATATTTCACCGCATAGAAAAAACGAAAACAGACGAAAACTATGAACGCTTTTTTTGCCTCTGAGATTTCATCAGTCGAAAAACCCCTCGAAGATTTTGTATGTGCATATAGCCATAACCTAGTATTTTTGCCATGGTATATAGCGCGATTACTCCAAAACTTAATTTTTTGTCGCACTATGCCATGCCATATAACCTACTTTACATATTCAAATTTGAAACGATTAAATATCCGCTCTCTTTTCACCAACTATGGTAGTTATACTTCTGGTGGGCATGCCCGGTGCAGGAAAAGAGGAGTTTGTAAAAGTAGCAGTACAAGTTGGCTATTCCGTAATAAGAATGGGTGATGTAGTTAGAGAGTTTGTGGCACAGCAGGGTCACGTACTTAAAAATGATATTGTTGGAAAGATAGCTACAGAAGAGCGGGAAAAATACGGGGAGAGTATATGGGCACAACGTGCTGTGGAAAAGATAAGAGCTATGAATACAGAAAATATAGTCATTGACGGTATAAGATGCCCCGAAGAAGTAGAAATTTACAAGGAAGAGCTTGGAGATGTTATAGTAGTGGGCATATTTGCAACCCAGCGTGATAGGTATGAGCGCATAATAAAACGAGGGCGTGAAGATGATGTTAAAAATTGGGAAGAGTTCATAGCTCGCGAAGATAGAGAGCTGTCTTGGGGCTTGGGAAATGTATTTGCAAGGAGCGATGTTATGATTTTGAACACTGGCACATTGGAAGAGTACTACAAAAAGGTCAGAGATTTTTTGGATACACTCTAGTTTTTTCTTAGTATTTGATTGTTTTAAGCAAAAATTTATATCTTCTTCTGTATCACCCTTATGCACAGAGGTGATGTGAATGAGTAAGCTTGCAGATGTGGAAATAGTCAGAGATGGGGACAAGTTCTATGGCAGGATTACTATGCCCGATGGCACAGTTACAAAGATAGAAAGCGAAAAATTCGAAGAGATTTTGAATCAGATTGCCACAGAGCTTCAAGATAGGTTTGGCTTTCTCTGATTTAAATTTATGTGTGATTTTTAATTCTTTTCACAATATCAATGATTTA
>JALULR010000001.1 GCA_027056155.1 DHVE2 group archaeon | reverse complement strand
CCCATACACGCATATCGCTATATATGCCGATACCAGCACTATCCCAAGAACGTCTTTAAATCTCATACTATACGCACCCCATTTTTCCCGTTATTCTTAACGCTGTACAGCGCGTTATCGCACTTGGCGAAAAATACCTCTTGGTTAACCTCGTCTGTACACCTGAATACGGCGCCCCCTATGGACGCGGTTACGCGCGTCCCACTATCTATTGCCGCACACAGATATCTAGCGACTAAATATGTTATGTCCCCCGGGCATAGTACGATCATCTCGTCACCTCCAAATCGGACACTGCTTATACCGCTATACTCGCGTTCCATATAGCGGATGACCAAAACCACATCCAATAGAACGATATCGCCCTCTGCATGACCGAGGGTATCGTTGACCTCTTTGAAGCCGTCGAGATCAACGATGAGCATCCCGAACGAGCGTCCAGTACGACGCGTTCTACGCATATACTTAATTAATCGATTACTCCTGGAAAAACTGGCTCCGAAAAGCCACTCTTTATTATAGAGCCCCGTAAATAAATCCCGCTCTGCTCTACGGCGATAGTACCAACACGCATACGCCTGCGCGATGATGATACCTAATAACCCGCATATTAGCATAATACCCCCTCGTTACATACTTCGAACTTTATCCCCAAGACCCCTCCCCGCTCTTGTTTAGCGCTATATATGCGCCGTAACATCGGCCACAGAGAGTCTCTATGATGGTGGCCTGATGCGTTCCACGTTTTAGGCATATCTACTAGGAGCTCGTAGAAGTTCCCGTATGTAAGAAGCCCCGTCACTTTCACCCATATAGACTTCTTACAATCCTCCCTATTGATGAAACGTATAGTATCATCAATCCTAACTAACCTACGTTTCTCGTCATTAAGCCTCAGCTCGTAGTTTTTTGTACCATCTGTGACAGCCCAAAACAAACCGGGCTCAAGCCGCATATTATGAACCATACCGTTTTCTCACCTCCTTACATATTGGGCAATTGCCTAATTTAGCACCGTCACACCCCTTACACTCTTCTGGTATTTCCATCCCGTTTACCTCCTGTTTCTATTAGCAAAATCCAGCGCCATTATCCTAAGT